>JAEWUR010000483.1 GCA_023397045.1 Planctomycetota bacterium | reverse complement strand
CGCGATTGGCCGTCGGCTGGGCCATGCAGGACGAACATGCGCGATTGCTGGGCGAGTATCGCAACCGCAACTGCAAGATGCCCTTGGCCGTCGTCATCGGCGCCGATCCGGCGTTTCTATTGGCCTCGGCCGCGCCCTTGCCGCCGTATGCCGATCTCTCCGCCGTGGCCGGCCTGCTCCGCGAGAAACCGATCGACGTCGTTGCGTGCCGGACGGTCGATCTCGAAGTGCCCGCCGAGGCCGAGATTGTGCTCGAAGGCTATATCGATCCCACGGAACCGCCCGTCACCTTCGGACCGCGCCTCGGGCCGACCGGATGCATGGCTTACGCGAGGCCCGCGCCGGCGATGCACGTCACGGCCTTGACGCATCGCGCGAACCCGATCTATGCCGTCGTGACGAATTGCCAGCCGCCCATCGAGGCGATCGTCATGGCGCAGGCCATGCACCGCGCCTTCCGGCCCTTGGTCCGTTTGGCCATGCCCGAGCTGATCGATTACGCCCTGCCCGGCTTCGGTGCGGCGCGTCTCTGGGCGGCCGCGTCGATTCGCAAGACCTATCCCGGCCAAGCGCGGCGAGCCGCACACACGGCCTGGAACCTGCCCGCCTTGCAGTTCGCCAAGGTGCTAATCCTCGTCGACGACGACGTCGACGTTCACCAAGATTCGAGCGTGTTGGCGGCCGTGGCGAATCACATGCGGGCCGATCGCGACGTGATCGTCGACGCCGGACCGGCCGACCCCTGGGATCCGACCGCAGCCCCGGGCGCAATGGGTTCGAAGTTGGCGATCGACGCCACCCGAAAACTGCCCGACGAACGTTAGAAGCCTGTTGAAACAGTGTGCCACTGGCTCTGCCAGTGCTGAGCTCCCCCCACGTTTTCACGGCATTGGCCCAGCCCGTGGCGCTCCATTCCACCTGAGATCGACTTTTTCAACAGGCGGTTAGGCCAAGGCCGGCTCCGACTCGCCCTCGATGCATTGCACCTGGTTTCGCCCGGCGTTTTTACAACGGTACAACGCGACATCCGATCGGCGCAAAATCGATTCATCCGTGTCGCCTTCGATGGCAGCCGTCACGCCCATGCTCAGCGAAATCGCCACCGCGCCCCCGCTCACCACGACGTTGAATGCCTTGGCGGTAATGCCGCCGCGGATGGCCTCGGCCACCGAACGGCCGACCTCCAGCGTCGTTTTCGGCAGTAGCAACGCAAACTCGTCGCCGCCATAACGGCCGACAAAATCATACTTGCGCGACAGACGCTTCAAGCCTTCGGCCGCGGCCTTCAACACCCGATCGCCCGCCTGATGACTGTGCGCGTCGTTGATCCGCTTGAAGTAATCGAGATCCACAAGAATCAGAACGAACGGCTCCCGCCGCTTGCGCCAATCGTCGAGCAGCAAGTGGAGTTTCTCGTCAAACGATCGCCGATTCGCCACGCCGGTCAACGAGTCGCATCGAGCCTCGCGCCGGGCGTGGTCGATCTCCTGGTTCTGTTCTTCAAGCCGATACCGGGCAAGCGTCAAGTCTTCCTGCAAATGCTTGTTCGATTCCATCAACTCGTTGACGTGGCGCATCAACGCCCTTTTGATGCCGACCATCTCGCCCGATACCGGCAGCTCGTTCATCTGTTGATGATTCGCTCGTATCTCCTCATTGTGCGTCTCGATGTTCTGCGCCATCGTCTCGGCGACGCCCAAGACCTGCGCCAATACCTTGGTCGTGGCACGATTGGCCGCTGCGGCGATCCGTCGGCCTTTGGATAGCCCCCGGCCGCGCCCAAGAAACACCCCCACGATGATCCCAATGAACACGCTCGCCATCACCCAGGGTGCAACATACGCAAACGAATCCATCTCACGCCTCACGTTGTTCATCCACGGAGGAAGAAATAGGGAACGTCCGTAAATCCGATCGAACATTCTATCGGATTCAACCGATCCCCACTTCCCGGAAACGGCGGAAAACCGCTGCGGCCCATCCGCCGTCCACGCAACCGCTACTCTAAAAAATAGGCTACCGCCGGGCGGAAATCCACGCCGGAAAACTACCTTGCCGGGGGATGCGAAAAAGTCGCATGCCCTCCCCAGCCATACAGTCCGGATAATGCTGATCTGTGAAAAAGAACAGGGCGACGGGAACCAATCCCATCGCCCTGCATGTACCGTCGATCACGTTCATCTCGGACACTACGCCGTCTTCGACTTCGTCTCGGTCGACGCCGGCAGCGGAACCACCTGCGCCCGACCGCGAACGTTCGGCTCATCCAGCAGATAACGACTGCCGGCCGGTTGGTCGGGCAACTCGAACATGATGTCCAACATCACGTCCTCGATGACCGATCGCAACGCGCGGGCGCCGGTATCTTTCTCAAGGGCTCGCTCGGCAATCGCGCGAAGTGCTGTCTCGGTGAAGCCCAACTCCGCATTCTCATAGGCAAACAACGCCTGATACTGTTTCACCAGTGCGTTCTTCGGCTCCGTCAGCACGCGAACCATCGAATCGACGTCCAACGGTCGCAGCGCCGAAACCACCGGCAGACGGCCGACCAACTCGGGAATCATGCCGAAGTGGAGAATGTCGTCGCTCGTGACTTGCTCGAGCAGATCGCCCATCTCCAACTGATCGTGGTTGACGCTCTCCTGCGAAAAACCGATCGTCCGTTTGCCCAAGCGGCGTCCGATGATGTCGTCGAGCCCGACGAACGTGCCGCCGCAGATGAACAGGATGTTGCTCGTGTCCATCTGGATGTATTGCTGCTCGGGATGTTTGCGGCCGCCCTGCGGAGGAACGTTCGCCACCGTGCCCTCGAGCATCTTCAACAACGCCTGCTGGACGCCTTCGCCCGACACGTCGCGGGTGATCGACACGTTCTGGCTCGTCTTGCCGATCTTGTCGATCTCGTCAATGTACAGCACGCCGCGCTGCGCCGCTTCGATGTCGAAATCGGCCGCATGGAGCAACTTGAGCAGCAGGTTCTCGACGTCTTCGCCCACATAGCCGGCCTCGGTCAGCGTCGTCGCGTCGCCGATGGCGAACGGCACGTCCAGAATCCGAGCCAACGTCTGGGCCAGAAGCGTCTTGCCCGAACCGGTCGGTCCAATCAGCAGAATATTCGACTTGTCGATCTCGATGTCCGAACCCGAGACGCCGTGCATGAGCCGTTTGTAATGGCTATGGACGGCCACGGCGAGCACCTTCTTCGCCTGCTCTTGGCCGATCACGTACTGATCCAACTGCGAGACGATTTGCCGGGGGGTAAGAACCTTGTTGAACAGCGGTTTGCTCGTCCCGCGACGTCGCCGTTCCTGATCGAGGATCGACTGGCACAAATCGATGCATTCACCGCAGATATAAACGTCGCCGGGGCCTTCCACCAGCGGACCGACGTCGCGGTAGCTCTTGCGGCAGAACGAACAAAAGGCATTCTTCTTCGTCGTGCCGGTTCCGCGGCGGCCGCCGTTAAAATCTCGTCCTGAGGGCATGAATATTCCCTTTCCGGGTCGCTTGTAGTGTACTGTTGTACTCTCTGCTGCTCATTCTACGACCGTCGCGCGGCCGTGGTTTGGGGGCAGACCACAAAACCCGCCAATCCGGTCATCCCTACCCGGTTGACGTCATCCGTCCTAACCCTTGTCGCCGGTATCGTTTAACTCATCCTGGAGCCGAGGCGTCAAGGTAGTTTTTATTGTTCGGAATTCTTCGTCCGTTAGCTCACCCCGGGAATTCATTTCCCCGCATTTTGCAAGCCATTCCGAGGCCATGTGTTCCTTCTGTATCGGTTTGGGCCGGATTTTCCCAATGACATACCGCGCAACAATCAGCAGAACGATCAACCCGGTCAACGACAAAACCAGTTGAACAGCCACCGGCTCAAAGAATCGACCCATCGTAACAATGCCTCGTCATGGCCCGAAAATTATGCCCTATCCTTCAACTCTTCCCATTATGCACGGGAAACACCCGCGAGTCCAGCACACGGAAAGGTCGCGCCGGTCGACCGGCGCCAAGGCGCAGCGTTCGTCGGCGGGGCCTCACCGATTCCGTCACAGCGGGTTCGGCGTCGCCGGCCCTCCGCGACCCAGCGTCTTCGATCCACAAATTGTGTTCGCTCGATTGACAGTCGCGCGGAGCCTCTCTATCCTATGGGACAGGGA
>JAEWUR010000477.1 GCA_023397045.1 Planctomycetota bacterium | reverse complement strand
GTCGTGCAGATACTGCTCCTGATGGAACAACGTGCCCTCGGCCTTGAGTTGCCGAATGATGTCGCGATCGCAATCCTTGACCCAACGGCCTTTGTACGCCGGCGTTTCGTCGGTGAACGTGCCGTCGGCCGCGACCGAGCAAATCAGCGTCGGGCCTTGACCATCGTCAAATCGGGCGTGTTCAGCTTGAAGCACATCGAAGTCGACCTCGCCAAAAGCCGGCGCCTGATGAACAACGCCGGTTCCCGAATCGACCGTAACGAACTCGGCCGGCACAACCCGCCATGCAATGTGCTGCTTGCCGCCCTGCTTCAATTCGCCTTGGCAGTCGCCGAACTTGTCGTAATAGAACCGGAACGGCGGCAGATAGCGCAGCCCAATCAACCGTTCGCCGGGCAACGTCCGTTCGACGGTGAATTTTTTGCCCGCCTTCGCCATGACCGTTTCGACCAGAGCCGAGGCCAAGATCAGTTTCCTGACCTCACCTTCCACCAAAACGACCGAGTACTCAAGGTCCGGTTTGACCGCCGCGAATTGATTGCTCGGAAGTGTCCAGGGCGTCGTGGTCCAGACGAGCAGATCGGCGTCGCCGATGCCCGCACCCTGGCCCTCTCCCAGTGGGAGAGGGGACAAAAGTGGAAACCGCACATAGACGCTTGGATCGGCGACCTCGCGATAGCCTTGGCCGACCTCGCCGGAACTCAACGCGGTGCCGCCCTGGGCCCACCACCAGACGATCTTGTGGCCCTGATAGAGCAATCCCCGGTCGAACAGGTTCTTCAACGCCCACCAAACGCTCTCGACATAGCTTTGATGGAACGTGACGTAGGCCTCGTCCAGGTGAATCCAGAATCCCAACCGCTCGGTCAGTTGCTCCCATTGCCGGGTGTATCGAAACACGCTCTCGACGCATTTTCGGATGAACGGCTCGACTCCGAAGGCCTCGATTTCTTCCTTCGAATGGATGCCCAGCTCTTTGCAGACCTCGACCTCGACGGGCAAACCGTGGGTGTCCCAGCCGGCCTTGCGTCGACAGAGGCAGCCTCGCATGGTCTTGTAGCGGGGAAAAAGGTCCTTGATCGACCGAGTTAGGCAGTGGCCGGGGTGAGGCAACCCGTTCGCCGTTGGCGGGCCTTCGTAAAATATGAACGACGGTGCCCCCGCCCGGGCGGCCAAGGATTTCTCGTAAATTTGCTCTTCTCTCCAAAACTTCGCGATGTCGGATTCGAGTTTCGGAAATACGACGGAGCTTTCGACTGGCTCAAACATGGGATATCAAACATTCCGGTTCTAGGGAAACCATTGATTCTATCAGGTTCGAGGGTGGTTTCAATTGGGGGCTTATTCGGGGTGAAGGAGGTGGGAAAGATGAGAAATCTGTGAGCGATCCCGGCAACATGTTGCGAGATTGCGGGTTATCAAGCATAATAAGAAGTGTCTCTTTTCGTTTCGGACAGAAGATGCCGACGTCATTGTTATGGTGGGAGATATCACGGTAGACTCGTTCTTGGATCTGCTCGGACAGAGCGATCTGGTTTCCGATGCGCAGTTGCTTGCGCTGACGGCCGAGTTCTTGGGCGAAAAACCCAAACCCGACAACCCCCAGCAACTGGCCGACGAGCTGGTCCGACGCGAAATTCTGACCACCTGGCAGTCGGAAATGCTCCTGCAGGGCAAACACCGGGGCTTCCGGCTAGGTCCCTATCGCATTCTTCGTCCCTTGGGCCAGGGCGGCATGAGCAAGGTTTTCCTCGCCGAGCACGAGATGATGCGCCGTCGCTCGGCCATCAAAGTCTTGCCAAGCAAGTACCAAGAGGACGCCGACCTGCTGAATCGCTTCCATCTCGAAGCCCGGGCCGTCGCCGCCTTGGACCATCCGAACATCGTCCGAGCGTACGACTTCAACAAAGACGTTCGCTACGGAAAAGAAATTCACTACCTCGTGATGGAATACGTCGAGGGCCTTGATCTCCGGCGAATGGTCGAGGAACAGGGACCGTTGGACTACCGCAAGGCCGCCGATTTCATCTGTCAGGCCGCGCTCGGGCTGTCGCACGCCCATCAAGCCGGATTCGTCCATCGCGACATCAAACCGGCCAATCTGCTGGTCGATCCGCACGGTGTACTGAAGATTCTCGACTTGGGTCTGGCCACCTTCACGTTCGAGGCCGAAAAAACCCTGAACCCCGAGGAAGGAACGCAGTCCGCCGTCGGCACAGCCGACTACGTCTCGCCCGAACAAGTGATCGACAGCCGCACGGTCGATGGCCGCGCCGACATCTACAGCCTTGGCTTGACCTTCTATTTCCTGCTGACCGGCCATCGCCCGTTCTCCAAGCCGACGATCATGGAAGTGCTGATGGCGCATCGGACGGAAAAGCCCGCGCCCATCGGCTCCTACCGGAGCGACGTGCCGATGGACTTGGAGTCGATTGTCGACAAGATGTCGGCCAAGTCGCCGGTCAACCGGTATCAGACGGCCAAGGAAGTCGCCGAGGAATTGAAGAAATGGCAGAACGAGTCGGGCAGTGCCCGAACCTATTCGCGACTGTCGGCCCTGATGGCCGAGGCCGCGCGAATGAAAACGCCGTCGACCAATGACACCACTCCTTCGGCCACCTCGGCCACGGCAAGTACGGAGTTGGAACTCAGGTTGGCCGACGACGAGCCGACGCCCTCGCTGGACGATTTGAAAGAACCCGACAAGGCAGAGGCAACCCCTGAGAATAGCGAGCCAATCGATACGAAGGGCACGGAAGAGGAACTCCAGACGGTCGACGCGAGCAGCACCCTGCCACGCGCGAAACGGCTGGAAGAAGAAGTGGACGGAACATTGACTACGAAAAACGCGGTACCGCGACAGAGACCCTCGGCTCGTCCAAGCGCCCCGGCGAAGAAACCGGCCGAAGCCGATACGAGCCTGCTGGCAGGCCTTTTTGATGAAGAATTGGGCTCGGCGCCAACCGACGCGGGACCACTGTCCGGTTTGCAGGGCGTCGAGAGCACCCCGTCTCCCCATGGCATCGCGCCGGCCAAGAAATCGTCCAGCCAGAACGATCTGTTCCGCTCTCCTTGGGTGTGGGTCGGTTTGGGCGGCGTGGCCGTCGTCGGATTGATCGTCATCATGCTGTTCGCGTTCGGCTCGTCGTCGGCCCCGGTTGCCGCGCCGCCGACCCCAGTCGCGCCAGCCGCGCCGACCGATTCCGCGACAGAATCGCCAGCGCCTACGGCTCCAGCAGCGCCGCCCGCGCCCACCAGTGAAACACCGCCGGCGCCGCCCGCGACGCAGACGGATTCCGCAGCGCAAACCCCGCCCGCACCGCCGGCGATCGCCGCGCCTCCAGCGCCGCCGGTTGAAGCGGTGCCGGCGCAACCGGAAACGCCTCCAGAAAACGCCCAACCGCCAGTCGCCCAACCGCCAGTCGCCCCACAGTCAGTCGTCGAAGAAAAGGTGGAGCAGCCGAAACCGGCCGAGGCAGCGCCCGCTGCAACGCCCGCCAAGAAGGCCGAAGAACCGGCGAAGGAACCCGAGGTCGATCCGGAGAAATTGCTCGCGGAAATGACGACGATGACCGTCGACTTCCCCCAGGCCGGCGACGATGCGCAGCAAGCGGAAGGTCGGCAAAACAAGCCGATGGTAGCTCGGGCCAAAAGTGCTGCTCGGCAAGTTGGCATCACCTACGACGAGAACAGCAAAAACGTGATGGGAATCCAGTTCGGCATGACGACCGAGGACAACGTCGTCCACGTCATCATGACCGCCGAATTGACCTGCCCGGGCCCCGACGACAAACCGGTTACCGTCTGGAAGAAATCCGAGTCCATCCTCACCGGCAATCCCGCCAAGATGAACCCCGTCCAAGTGGCCCGCGTGCTCCAACTGAACGCCGGAAAGTATGCCGAGAAGTTTTTCGTACAGTTCTCGAGCGACGTCAAAAAAGCCCGCGAGAAGTTCGGAAAAAAGTAGGCCGCCCGATGCCATCCTGAGCGAGGGTCATCC
>JAEWUR010000426.1 GCA_023397045.1 Planctomycetota bacterium | reverse complement strand
CCAACACGGCCGCCGAGCTTTTCAATTCCTTCACGACGCACTCCTCGCCCATTTCAATGCCCAACCTGCCCCGTCCCTTCTCTCATAAAAAACCGTGAACGGTTACCCCGACTACGCCCGCCGGGCCGGCGTGTCAATCGACATCGAGGAGGAGTACGTCCACTCAGGTCTGATGCTCTTCGACTTCCCAAAACACTTCGAGCTGTTCACGGAATGCGAACAGGTGATCGCGGATGTTGGTTTCGATGCCCGCTGGGAGATCGCGGACCAGGGCGTGTTGACGGTCGCTAGGAAACGCAGGAACCTGCCGGTATTCTGGCTCCCGCCGATGTTCCAGATGGCCGGTGGATGCCTTTGGGGCGGGTGGACGCCGGAAATGAAGACATTGGCCTATCATTTCTGTGGGCCGATCAATGAGTACATCGCCATTCCGCGGACCGTCTGGGACGATCTTGGGCCGGACCGCCCGATCTCCGGCACGTCCATCACGCGATGGCGGACCGGCAAACCTGTCCACCTATTCGGTGGCGCGGAACTGCCGATGTTCATCCGTGAACTCTCACAGATCCGTCACGGCAAGATCGTCGAGGTCGGCTGTTACTTGGGCGGCGCCACATGGTACGGCGCCCAAATCGCCCGCGACAATTATTGCGAATACCACTGTGTCGATCACTGGCGAGGCGCCGCCGACCTCGCCGTGGGCGACGAGCACTATCGCGGCTTCACGGAGAACATGGCCGACGCGAGTCTGCTCGATTCGATCATCATCCACCGCAAACCCAGCGTTGAAGCCGCTCAGGACTTTGAGGACGGCTCATTATCCCTGGTCTTTCTCGACGGTGACCATTCCCACGCCGGCTGCCTGGCCGACATCGACGCCTGGTGGCCGAAGTTGAAGCCTGGCGGCATCCTGTTGGGCCACGATTATTGTGCGAAGTTTGGCGTTCCTGATGCAGTTAAGGAGCGGTTTGGGGCACCGGAGGAGGTTAGCCTGGGGGAATTCGCCATATGGAAAGTCGCAAAACAGATATAACTTGTCACCCGCTCTGTGCCGTTGCCGGGGCCATCGACCGAATCTTTGGGCTCAATCAGGCCATTAAGTGTTTGGATGACGTCTCGGAGGCTGCCATGACGGAAAAGTACCAAGTGTTTTGTCGGCTGTGTGGCTCTTATCGGCCAATCCGGGAGAGTAGTCGGACTTTGATCTCGCCGGTGTGGCGCAAGGCTTTGGCTTCTTGCCATGCCCGGGTGGGGTGTGACTCCATGGTGAACTGAAGGAAGCCAATCTAATCACCTCGCCCGTCTGGCGTCGCCGCAACTCCTTTCAGCCGTTTAGCTTTCGGCAAATCTACAATCGGTCTACGGAACCAGGTTAGAGGTTCGAGCCCTATAGCCCGGCATCCGCATGCCACTGCGTCTTGGAGTGTATACCCACTGGAGTTGGGTGAACAATTGGCGGCGATTGGGAGTCTGCCGGGGCCGCCAAATGGTGCGAGTGTATCTTCAATGGAGTCTTCGGGGGGAATACTGAAGACCGCACAATCTTCAACACCGCGGGGGGGTGGAGATGTGGCAGGTGCGTGTTTTTCACGGGCATTGAATCGAAAACGAATAGCCAGCCCCAATAAACGAGGGGTATTTCAGTGGTTTACCATTTTGTTTGCAAAGTTTTTCGAAGTTTGGCTTACTTGTAAATGGGACCGCCAACAGAAGACGGTGTGTCCATATGAAAGATGTTTGCAGTTACTGGGCCATCGAATCACAATAGTTGTTGTGGGGGCCCTGTGGGAAATGAGCCTGTGAAGTCGACAAAAGACCAAGAACGGGATTTGCGCTATCGCGAGTTTGTCCGTTTACTCGTCGAGCATGAACGGCGTTTGATGGGATATGTTCACACCCTTATCCCATCGTGGCAAGACGCCGAAGACGTTTTACAGGATACAAAACTCCGATTGTGGGAGCAGTTCGATTCATTTCGGCCCGAAGCAGACTTTGCCGCTTGGGCAATCGCCATCGCCAGCTACATGGTACGGGCATATCGCAAACGATGTCAGCGACAGCGGGTCTGTTTCAGTGATGACTTGTTGGAAAAGATATCCCAACACATTCCTGCTGCTTCGCCTTACAAGCACGATAACCGCATTTCGGCCCTTGTGGAGTGTGTCAAGACACTCAATGATGCCAGCCGCAAGCTTTTGCGTGCTTTTTGCACAGGCCATCAAAAAATCAAAGATATTGCTGGTGATTTGGATCAAACACCATCAGCCACCTATTCCGCCCTTTTTCGCATCCGTCGGTCATTGCTCGAATGTGTGCAAAAGCATCTGCCTAAGGAGGATGGCCGATGACGAATAATTACGATTCGCGGACCGATTTACATGAATATATTCACAGCTTTATTGTGGCTAGTGAAAGTGGCGAACTGACTGATGACCGCTGGGCTGACTTTGAGCGGGTCCTACGACAAAGCGACGATGCATGTCGTTTGTACGCAGAATACATGGATGTTTCCATCTTCTTGCCGTTAATCTTGGACACTCTGGCCGAGGAGGATTTTCGTTCTTTCGATGCTTTATCTTTGGAGCGAAAAGAGCCCTTCACTCCACCTGTCCTCAACACTCTTTCCAGTACCTTCAAATCCCCTCTCGCCTACCTCTCCTCCGGATGGCCGGTCGCGTATTTCATTGCCACGGTGGTTTTCGCGATCGGGGCCTTCTTTGGGGCTGTCATTCACGTGTCGCACCCAGGTGAACTGGCCAGGGAATCTAGTCACCATGCCCTAGCCCCTAGTCCCTCTACTAATCCCGAATCCCCAACCCCGAATCCCTTGCCGAAGGCAACATACGTCGGACAAATCACCGGGATGATTGGCTGCAAATGGGCCGGAACAGATCGAGTGGCACGAGAGGTGGCCTTGGGTTCAACATACGAACTTGTTTCGGGTTTGGTCGAGATCACCTACGACACGGGGGCGGAGGTCATTTTACAGGGGCCCGTCACGTATGAGGTCGATTCGGCCGCCGGAGGGTTTCTTTCCCAGGGCAAGCTGACGGCCAGAGTAGAGAAAAGGGGAGAGAGTGGAGAGAAGAGGGGAGATGAGGTAGTTGTCGACCATCCACCATCTGCTATCCGCCATTCGCCATCCTCTAATCCCAAAACCCTAATCCCTAATCCCTTGTTTGCCGTGCGAACACCCACCGCTATCCTGACCGACCTCGGTACCGAGTTTGGAGTCGAAGTAACCAAGGACGGAAGCACGACGTCGCACGTTTTTCAGGGCGTCGTCGAGGTGTGCAAGGTTGATGAGCATGGTGAATGGAGCCAAACCGTCCGCTTGTCCGAAAACGAATCGGTGAAGGTGAAACACCATCCCGACGGTCCGGATGTAAAGATTCGGCATAATCCGGCCGACGGTGCAATGTTCGTTCGAGTCGCGCAGTTTGCCAAGATGATCGACCAGCAGCGTCTCAGCCCACGCCAACGCTGGCAAACGTATAGCCGGCAATTACGCAAGGATCCGGCGTTGTTGGCCTACTACACGTTCGAGCGCGCCGAGCACGGCGATGTCCGAACACTGCCTAACGTATCCGATGCCGGCGACGCGTTGAACGGACGGATTGAGAGCGCTGAATGGGTCGATGGGCGACTGCCCGGCAAGTATGCCTTACACTTCCACGGCCCCGGGTCCGGCGGCCGAGTCGTGCTGCCCGAACCCGACCGCTTCAACTTCGCTGGACCGTTTTCGGTCGCCGTGTGGTTCAAGGTCGAACGGCTGAACATGCACTATCAACGCCTCGTTTGCAAGAGCAACTTAACATGGGTGCTCCAACGCAATGACATGGGAAAAGACATCGCGTTTTTCACCCATTCGATGGACCAAAAGGTCGGCGAGTACCAGTTTGCAAGCTCTCAGACGGAGGTCGCCGACGATCGTTGGCATCTGGCCGTTGCGGTCTGTGAGCCGACCGGTGATACGGCCAACATGCAACTGTACATGGACGGCTGCCTGAAAGGCGAAGCCAAGGCGCCGTGGCCACTGCATCGCGA
>JAEWUR010000403.1 GCA_023397045.1 Planctomycetota bacterium | reverse complement strand
CAGTGCGGCCTGCAAAGGAGGTGAACCGGCAGGAAGGCTCAAGAAAAACTGCTTTGCCGATCCGCCATCGAGTTCGACCTTGCTCCGTTTTGGCGAGGCGAGATTGCCGCCTTCGAATGTCAACGTGCTCGCGCCGCGCGAGGTCGACAGATTGCTGACTTCCAATAATACCCGCTGTTGGTCGCCGCTTCGCGTCCGAGTGGCCGCGGTGATGGCGAGATTGGGGAACGCATGTCCAAACGCCCACCACTCGGTCTGACCGCCGGTGAGTTTCGAGCTTGGCGCGTGATCGGTGAGGACGAGAATTCTCGCCGACCGTCCGCCGACTTCCGCCGCCAATGTCGCCGCCGCGGCCAAATCGGCCGACGGGGCCTGGCAGGTCCATTGGTCGAGAATCGGCTCCTTTTCCTCGACATTGTTCGCGGTGTTTCCCATCAAACGAGGTCGCGCGCCGGCCACGATGAAACGCGTCATGTATCGCCCTGCCCGAAGTTCGTCGGTCAACGCCGCATGGGCGCGGCGTCGAGCGGTATCATCACGGTTACCGGCGTCGTGGGCCAACATCGAATAGGAATCGTCCAGGACGACCACGAGCGGGCGGATGACCTCTCGCTTCAACAACGTGGGGCCGGCCGCCGCGATGACAAGCATGGCAATGGCCAACAATTCGAGGAAGAACACCAAGGGGGTTTGCATGCGATGCAGGACCCGCCCGCCATGATGCGGCGAGCGCCGGTCGACCCAGAAGTCGAGGTTCGACACCACCGCGTGCCGCGAACGACTGCGCAGCCAATAGACGGCCGCGAGAATCGGCAAGGCCGACAACCCCAGCAACATCCAAGGCAGTGCAAAAACCATGAAACGTCCTCGTCACCGTTCAAACGGTTAGTATCCCTGCCTCGACCAATGGCGAAAAATCCCAGCGGTCGGCAAGTTCCTCCGCGACCAACGGAACCCATTGGGCGCCGACCTGTCGTGCCGCGAGCCGCCAATTCTCGCGGTGAAGTTGAAGATTCCGCTGATATCGCGACATCGCCGTCGCATCGAGGAACGACTCCTCGACGCCGTCGGTCTCGCTGTCGATCAAACGAACGTTGCCGCGATGCGCCGGCGTCATGTCGGCGGCCGACAACAGTTGAACGACGTAGACGGCCGCCGAACGGTCAACCAACGGCGTCAGCAACTCCAACGGGTCGCCGAGCCAAAGCAGATCGCTGACCAGCACGCGTATGCCATGCGGGCGCCACGTCGGCGGCAGCCGTCGGAACGACTCCGGCGGGCTTTCCTGCGCATCGAGCCTGATGCCCTGCCAGAGCGTCGGCGGTTCGGCGCCGCCGGCAATTGGCCGACACCCGCGGCCCGTCAAATACGCGCGATGCGTGTGCCCGGCGTTTCCCGCCGCCGTGCAAAGGGCAGCCGCAAGAACGATTGCCGCCCGACCTTTCTGGCTGTCGGGCAAATCCATCGATCGCGAGCCGTCGAGCACAATGTCCAGGTGTGGGCAGACCTCTTGCCGGTAGAGCTTCACGATCATCTTGTCGCTGCGGGCGTAGGCTGCCCAATCGAGACGCCGCAGATCGTCGCCCGGCTGATACTCGCGATGGTCCATGAACTCCATGCTCTCGCCAACCAGTCGGCCTAATTGCGAACCGGCAGTCCCCTGCGGCGCGCGACGCGGTCCTGCCAAGGCATACCGCGCCCCGGCCTGTTGACCCTCGAACAGATATTTGACGATATTGTCGGGCATCGGTTGCAGACGAGAGGATGATCAGAGCTAGGTTGCAGGCTGCGAAACGACCGCCTCGGCGACTATCACGTCGCAAACTTCGTAGGGTTGGAACCGACGCCACTGCGTCCAAACCCACGGCACGCAAAGTCCCGCGCTCACGGCCAGCCAGACCATCATCACCGGCCCGGCAAGATCTTTTGCACTTTGATCGGTCGTTGTCAGGACGATCGGACTGCCCAGCAGATACCAGGGCAGACGGAGCCACATGTTCCGCTCGAAAAAGAAGGCCGTCAGATAGGGCACCAAACAGGCCGCCGCGCCGAGAAACGCGGCAAATACCGAAAGATTGACCGTCGGAACGTTTTTCAGGACCGTCAATCGCAAAAAAGCAATCGTCAGACAGTAGCACAACGCGTAGCCAAAGACGATCGGCAGGTTGACATAGACGTAGACGTCGGTCCCATAGCCGGCGAGGCCCAGGCACAAGGTCGCGGCAAACATCAGGACGCACCAAATCAACCCGCCGGCCGAACCGGTGAAAAGCAGAAACGCGATCGGCCGCAACAAGGGGTTGCGCGGAATCGACCGGCGCACGCGCGCGCTCCACGCGTCTCGCTCGCCGAGCACGATGAACGCCATGATCGTCCACAGGATGCCGCAACCGACGGCCCAAACCATGATCGGATCGTCCGAACGATCGACGTGGCTCCAAACGACCATAGTAATGCCCGAAATGGCCCAGGTCGCCATCAGATAGAGGCGCGGCACGAACATGCGGTTCGACGGTTTCGGGC
>JAEWUR010000385.1 GCA_023397045.1 Planctomycetota bacterium | reverse complement strand
CCTTGACGTCGCCCAGCGCGAAATACCGATCGGCCGGCGTCTCTTGCGAGCAGTCGACCGCGTGCAGGAGCCGGCCTTTGGGGATTGCGTCGGCCAGCAGCGCGGCCCATCGGGTGTCCAACGTTAGTGCAGCGCCCGCACCGGCTGTTAGGGCAAAAAAGGCGCGTCGGCTTAGTTGAGTCATGATGAACTCCGTGGTGTTCTAGATTGCGACCGCTCCATCAGCGGCGCAAATCCAAGTCAATGGTGTTGTCGCCCCGGTGGATCGTCGCCTTGAGGCCTGACGATTCCGTGCGACCGTAGCGTTCGGGGATTTGCGAGGCGGGAAGGGGCGTCGCTTGGGGCATGCCGGGAATGGGCGGCGACGCGGGGATGTCGTCGGATGCGTGATCGGACGATGACGCGGCATCGCCTTTCGCAACGACGATGAGATGTTCGCCAACAATGGCTCCGTCGTTCTTCGTGAAGGTGGTCAGCACGTAGCCTCCTTGGCTATCCGTTAGCGATCTGGCCGGGCGGCCACCGTCCACCGGCACGAACATCACTTCGGCCGCCGCGAGCGGTTTGTCGTCGTAGGTTACAATGCCGTTCACGCGACCCATCGCGGGGCCGCTCGGACCACACCCGCTGAACGGCACGGCGAACAGGATCGCAATGGTTCCACTAAGGAACGCTCGCCGGATGTCCGTCATTGATTGCTCCAAGCCACTGGTAAAGCTGGTGATCGATCTGATTCGGGAGGAAATGCACGGAGCCGTCGGCAAAGACGAACTGCGCGCCGTCCGGATGGCGTGAACGAAACCCGAGTTCCATGTTGCCGTTGCAATAGCTGTGGCAACTTTGGCCGTCGGCGTCCATGCCCGGGGGCTGATTGAAGGTGTCGTAGTTCAGCATGACGATCGTCGAAACGAGTCCCTGGCCGTTATTGGCGGTTGCCCATCCTTGCCTGATATACAACGAGCCCTCGGGCAGGACTTCGCCGAACAGGATGTTGTTGGAAAGGCCGTCGTGGATCTCATTGAATGCGACGGATCGTGATTTTAGGGAGACGGTGAACGGTCCCGGGCATTGGGAGCCCGTGTCGCCTACATTTCCCATTCCGTATTGGCTATTCAAGGTCGTCACCGAACAGGAACAACTTCCCACCGCGGCGGCAAGATAGGCGGGTCCGCAGGTGGCCGCATAATTGGAAACCGCCAGGTTGGCCGTGCCCCCGTTCGGATCGGCCAGATCGTAGCGCCGTGGAGCCGGGTCCGAGGGGCATAGGTAGGCGGAAATCAGTGTCGAGCCGATGTAGTCTGTCGAGCCGGAGAACTTCTGAAAGTCGAGATTCGGCTGCGTCTTGTCGAAAGCGTCGTACAGCGTCTGCTGTTCCAGGAATGGCAGAAGGATCGTGGTGATTGAGCAGTACGGATGCCAATCGGTCGGACTTTTTCGAATCAGCGCGTTCGGCAGACTGCCGAAGTTCTGATGATAGTTGTGCAATGCCAGGCCGATCTGCTTGAGATTGTTGCCGCACTGCATGCGCCGTGCCGCCTCGCGCGCCGCCTGGACGGCCGGCAACAACAGCGCAATCAGAATGCCGATAATCGTGATCACCACAAGCAATTCAACTAAGGTGAAGGCACTTCGTTTTTCGGCGAGTTTCATAGCGTCACCATGACCCGATGTATACGTTATTATAACACCGATGTTCGCATTTTGATGCACCGATGCGGCGGCCGCGCCTTTCTGCAAAACCCCGCCAAAAGGCCGATTCCGAGGATGCCGAGAATGGTTGACGTCGAGGGCTCCGGCACGACATACGAATCGATCCGCACGTTATCGACGCTGATCAGCCCATAATGCAAAGCCCCTGGTCCCGACTTGCCGTGCGTGCTGCCGATGATCCGAATCTGGATGCCGTGGCCGACGTCACGACTGTCGGCGACGTACCGAAGCGTCTGGTCGGCGAGGAAACCCGTGTGTTCGGCGTCGTTCAAAATGGTCCCGGCGAGCCGAGCAATCTCCTCTCCGGTGTCGGTGTAGTTGAAGGTGAGCGCCCAATCGACCGAATCGGTGTAGGCATCAACTCCGATCAGGTCGTTTCGCATTCCGAGCGACACGGTCAACTCATAGGTATTTCCCGCCACGAAATCGGTAGGCAGGTCCTGATGCGCCTCGACCGTACTGTCGTCGCCGACGTTCAGTTGCATGACTTTGCCACCGGTGGCCGTTGCGGCCAGGCCGCCGAGGGTCGCGTCTTCCTGGCAGGCCCGGAATGTGCCCTCGAAGGACCAGTCGGTCGGCGGTTGCGAATTGCCCTGGCCGATCTCGAACGACGAGTTCAACAACGAGGCCGAGACGAGGCAATCGACCAGCCGGACCTTGCCCGTACCGCCTCGCGGCGTCGAGTTCGGATAGTCGGGATTCAATTTTTGACTCGCGACCGCGATCAGCCTTGCCTCAGCTCGCGAGACGGATTGCAGATCACCGCCGACTTGTGCCTTGACGTTCGTCAGATGGAACCCTTGCACGGTGATGTCCGTGTCGGGCGAGAACACTTCAACCCAGCTCGCCGGATTGTTGGGGTCAAACTTGTAGGTCATCGACAAGGGACCAACTTCGATGAGCTTGGGGTCGGACAATGCGTCGAGGTCGTAATTCAATTGCACGTTATTGATCGAGACGCCGTTGATGTTCGCGTCGACCTCCATCTTCCCCGGCCGGTTGTACACCAGATGATCGAACAGGACGTTGTCGATGGCGCCAATGGGGTTGGAGAAGTCGACGTTACGCCCCATTTCGAGGTTCGGCTGGTCGTACATCTTCACGGTGCGGATGTCGTAGAGATCCCGTAGCACGCAGTTGCTGATCCGGCAGTCGAGGCTCGCTCCGGTGGAAAAGTTCTTGTTGCCCGGCAACAGACGGATCGCGTCGCTGCCGTTGCCGTCGGGATTGCCGTGAATGTCTTCCACCAACACATGGTCGATCGCGCCGAACGCCGGCGCGGCGTTGAGCCAATCCCAGCCATTCAGTGCGATGAAGTCGTCGTAGGTGTCGCCGCGGACGTTTCGGATGATTCCATAATCGGCCGAGCCGTTGATGTGTACGCCGTCGCGACGATGTTGGTCAAACGTAATGCCGTCGACGAGGAAACTGCTGCAATTGCTGATCTGAAGGCCGTGGGCCATCGATTGCCGAATGGTCAAGTTCCTGGCGACCAACCCGCTGACGTTGCTCATCAGAATGACGCCGTGGCAGCCGGGCACGCCGTCCAATTGTGCCGAGCGGCCGTAGACGTTGCCGTTGGCCTGCGTCGGGCTTGTGGCCAACGTGGTCCAGATGCCGCCCTCGACGACGATATCGCTGTCGGTTTTTTCCGTCGGCAACGCACCGCTCTGGCCGCTGATAATGCTTTCGTTTCGCACCATGCAGGTGTTGACGCCGGGCGTCAGCCGAATCTCGGCATCGGGATCGGCCGTCAGCCGCTGGCCCGACTTCAGGACGATCGGGTTGTTGATATAGTAAGGCGTATCGCGCTTCGGCAGATAGACCGAGCCGTATTTGTCGAGCGTAGC
>JAEWUR010000263.1 GCA_023397045.1 Planctomycetota bacterium | reverse complement strand
GTGCAGGCGCATCGCACCTTGCGTCAACGCGAGCGGGTGTCTTTCAGCGACCGGCTGCTTGAAACACTGTCGCAAGATTTCCCCGCGCGCCCTTATGGGGATGAAAATCGCATATCAGCCCTGATGGAGTGTATTGAAGCTCTGAATTCGGCCAGCCGTCGGTTATTGCGTCTGGCAATCTCGGGAAAGAAGCGGATCAAGGACATCGCGACCGATCTGGGGCAGGCGCCATCCACGACGCGAATGGCGCTGCTTCGAATTCGGCGATCCTTGTTCGAATGCGTTGAGAAACGGCTACACAAGGAGGGCAAACAGTGAGCCGCGGATATCATACACATTCGAACATATTCGACGCCATTCACAATTTCGTTGTTGCAGGCGCGCACAACGAACTGACGGAGGAAGACTGGAGCGGATTCGAACAGTTGCTTCTCGATGATCGCGACGCCCGTCGGCTGTATTTTCAGTATGTAGCGGAGACGAGCCTTTTACAGACCGTTTTCGACGCAATGCCGGACGACGATTCTGCATCCTCTGACACTGTCCGCGTGGCATCCCAATGCCCAACTCCTCCATTGCACATTGTTCCCGTTGGTCTGTGGTCCGGCACGTTCACCTACCTCTCCTCCGACTGGCCGGTGGCGTATTTCATTGCTACGGTGATTTTCGGGATTGGGGCCATAATTGGAAGTACTATCCTGGTATCCCAGCCTGGTCAGGTTGCTCTGGAATCACCACCAGCGGCCAATGACCGAATGACAGCAGCGCCGACCACTCAACCAGTTGGGCTGATCACCGGGATGGTTGATTGCAGGTGGGCTGGAACAGATCGAGTATCTCGTGATGTGGCGTTGGGGTCAACATATCGGCTCGCCTCCGGCTTATTGGAAATCACGTACACCACTGGTTCTAAGGTTATCCTAAAAGGGCCAGTAACATATACAGTGGAATCGACGAACGGCGGATTTCTGCGGGTCGGCAAGTTGACGAGCAAGGTGGAAGGTGTGGCAGCAAAAGGATTCGTCGTCCGCACTCCCGTAGCTATTGTGACCGATCTCGGTACCGAGTTTGGCGTCGCGGTGGATGAAAAAGGTGGCACGATGTCACATGTGTTTCGTGGCGCAATCAGAGTTGAACGGACGGGAAGCTCTGGCGGACCGGAAAGCGATGGCCAAGTGTTACGACAAGATCAATCGGTGCGGGTGGAACGCCGCGACGGACAGAGTCAGTTTGTGAACGTTGCCTCGGCCGTCGGCGCGGGGTTCGTTCGGGACTTGCCGAAAGACATCGAAGAGCGGCGTGCCAAGACGTTTGACTTGGTAGACGTTGTGGCTGGCGGCGACGGGTTCGGACATGCTCGCGGGCGAGGAATCCACCCAAACACCGGGGAGATCGCCAACGGAGGGCCACCGGACGGCTATGGTTGGGAGCAGGACCTGTCCGATGCTGACTACCATCGGGTGCCGGACTTGCCGTTCGTCGATGGCGTGTTTGTGCCGGACGATCGCCGTGGCCCGGTGCAGCTCGACTCGGCGGGACACACCTTCGGTGGGTTTGGCATCGCCGATGCTCGCATATTCAATCCGATTTGGGCAGGCATCCCGATTCCGCAGCCGCTGCCTCCACGGATTCGCACAGAGCTGGGCGGTACGGAGTATGGCTCGCCGGGGCACGGCTCTCTGAGTATGGTTCCGAACAAAGGGATTACCTTCGACCTGGATGCAATTCGCCGGGCGAATCCAGGCTGTCGGATTGTTCGATTTCGTGCGATGGCGGGCAATACCGAGCCCACGCTTGAATACAAGAACTATGTGTCGGAGGGCATCGACGTGTTTGCGGACATCTTCGTGTTCGTCGATGGCAAGAATCGATTCGAGCGACGGCGCATCAACAGCAGCCACGGCGGCATGCCCATCAACATCGCTCTGGCCGATTCGGACCGTTTCCTCACGTTGGTCGCAGCCGATGGCGGCGACGGAATTGGCTACGACTGGGTGATGTTCGGCGATCCGCGGTTGGAGTTGCTGTCGGGCTTGGTTCGCGAAGAAAAGGAACGGCAATGAATGCTCATTGCGTGCGAAGAGAGGTGGCGTAGGTTGTCCATAGGAGCGTGTGCATTTCCCATTTTCTATTTTGAAAGGAGCGTCGATTATGCGATGTACGTACCGATTGTTTTCATTGGCATTTGTGGTTTGTGCGGGAATGGCAGCGAGTGATGCTGCTGCCGGGACGATTTACTACGATAGCTTCAGTGGTTCGAGCAGCACGGACTTGGTCGGTCAATCGCCGGCAGTTAGGCCGACGAACGAGACGTGGAACGCCAATTCGTTCTGGAAGGCCGACGGTTCTATTTCCGATAGCGCTGACCTCACCTCCGCTTGGTTGCCTTTTGTTCCTGTTGCGGGGCGAGCCTACGAATTGTCCCTCACCATGAGCGTTACGACCAATCCGAACGATGCTTGGCTTGCGGCCGGCTTCTCCTCGTTGGCCAATCCCGGAACTGGTGATTTGTATCCGTTCTACGAATCGGGCGTCTATGGATGGGGGCTGAAAAAAGGCCCGGATTCAGTTGGCGATGAGAATGCGTTCTATACAGCACCGGGAGCCGGCCTTGAAGGTCTCACCAAGTACGGTGCCATCGCGGGCCCCATGACCTACGATGTTGTGCTCGACACCCGGCCCGAAAGCTGGACAGTCGAATGGTTTCTCGATGGCAGCAGCATTCGAGGTCCCGTCGCCATCGGAACTCCGACGATCCAAAACGTCGGGTTTGGTTCCCTGGGCATCGGTTTGGTTGGCAGCGTCGACAATTTCACGTTGACGGTGG
Source organism: Planctomycetota bacterium (assembly GCA_023397045.1). Taxonomy (GTDB): domain Bacteria; phylum Planctomycetota; class Planctomycetia; order Pirellulales; family Thermoguttaceae; genus JAEWUR01. Next base: position 2,834 of record JAEWUR010000263.1, on the reverse strand, counting down.
ACGTGCCCGAGCCGTCATCGATTCTGTTGCTTTCGGTATCCATGCTGCTTGGACTGACGTGTTACGCGTGGCGCAAGCGCTGAGACTTGTGGACGATGATAATCGGATTGGGATTTGGGCAATGGTCCAACCATTGCCCAATATTCCATCTGAGGTTTCGGGATATTATCGAATCTCGATGGTGAAGAAGAGGATGGCATATGCAAGGTGCATCGGAACGAGGCGAGCGGAAGTTCACAGTTGCCGCGAGTGTGGTCGGCGGGAAGTCTGTCGATCGGACAACACGGATCGGGTGTTGGGTCCTGGCAGGCGTGATTGGCATGGTCGTCGCGCCGGCCGAAGGCGTGCATGCACAATCATTGCCCACGCAGCTTCGCGTGGAATATCGGCAGAATTCACCAGTGATCGAAACGACGCTGCCTCGGTTGAGTTGGGTCATGCCGACGGATCGGCAAGGACAAACCCAAACGGCCTACCAGGTTCTCGTGGCCAGCAGCCAGGGCAAGTTGGACGCCGGCATCGGAGACCTTTGGGACAGTGGCAAGGTTCTCAGCGGTCAAACGCTCAATGTCGCTTATGCGGGGAGCGGACTCGCGTCGCGGCAGGACTGTTATTGGAAGGTCCGATCTTGGGACCAGAACGACACGACGTCGACATGGAGCAACGGGTCGCGATGGTCGATGGGATTGCTTAACTCGACCGACTGGCACGGAGATTGGATCCAATCGCCCAACAGCTCCTACGAGACGCCGCTTCCGCTGTTTCGCTCGACCTTCGACGTCGCCAAGCCGGTGGCCAAGGCAACGCTTTCGGTCAGTGGGCTGGGTTTCAGCGACGTCCGGATCAACGGGAGCAATGTGGGAGATCACGTACTCGAGCCCGGCTGGTCGAATTACGGCAAAACGTGCCCTTACGTCACCTACGACGTGACCGAACAGATCACATCCGGCAGCAACGCTCTGGGCGTGATGCTTGGCAATGGGATGTACCGGGTCGAGGGCGGACGCTACGCCAAGTTCACCGGGTCGTTTGGCCCGCCGAAGCTGAACCTGCAAATGGACGTAACCTACACGGACGGCACGTCGTCGCAGGTCGTCAGTGATGGATCCTGGCGAACCGCTACAGGGCCGATCACGTTTTCGTGCATCTACGGCGGCGAGGACCACGACGCGCGATTGGAGCCTGCCGGCTGGGATCGGCCCGGTTTCGACGATTCAGCGTGGCAGCCCGTCTCGGTGACTAGCAGTCCCGGTGGAAGACTGACGGCCGAAAGCGTGCAGCCGCGCCGAGTGACCGAGACGCTACGGCCAGTGAAGCTCGACTGGCGAGAATCGAACGTGTGTGTCGTGGATTTTGGACAGAACTTCTCCGGACGGCCAAGGTTGACCGTCACCGGGCCGGCAGGCGCCACGATCAAGCTCGTGCCCGAGGAATTGCTGGCCGCCGACGGATCCGTGCAGCAGCGCGAACATTTTGGCCCGTCGTATTTCACCTACACGCTGAAGGGGACGGGCGCCGAGGTTTGGAGTCCGCAATTCTCCTACACCGGTTTCCGCTATCTTCAAGTCGAGGGTGTGGCCGCGAACGCTTCCGGCAATTCGCCGCAGTTGCTGGGCATCGAAGGCCAGTGGATCCATGCCGATGCGCCATCCGCAGGCACGTTTACTTGCTCAAAACCGCTTTTCAATCAGACGCATCAGTTGATCCGTTCGTCGATACGAAGCAATATGCAAAGCGTTTGGACCGATTGCCCGACGCGCGAGAAGCTCGGTTGGCTGGCAACTCCTCGCGACATGGCCCGTTCGACCATGTACGACTTTGAGACGCAGCCGTTATATGCCAAAATGGTTGACGACATGGCGGATGCCCAGCTTCCAAGCGGATTGGTGCCATGTATTGCGCCCGAGTACGTGACGTTTGGTTCGCCCTACCGCGATGCCGTTGAATTGGGCAGCGATTTCGTGCAACTGCCTTGGCATTTATACAAGGATTATGGCGACCGGCGTGTTCTCGAGGATCATTACGCCGGAATGAAGAGCTACGTCGAGTATCTCGGCACGCGGGCACAAAACAACATTCTCTCGAATGGGCTAGGCGATTGGGTCGATTGGGGGCCGGACTCGCCCCGCGCCTTCCCGCAACTGACGCCCGTGACCTTGACCGCCACCGCCTGGTACTACCGGGACTTGCAGGTGTTGGGCCAGGTGGCGGCGCTGCTGGGGCATAACGAAGATGCCGACCGGTTCGCCGCATTGGCCGATCAGGTGAGGCGGTCGTTCAACAATACGTTTTTTGACGCCAATACGAATCAATATGCCACGGGCAGTCAAACCTCGAATGCGCTGGCACTGGCCTTTGGCCTGGTCGAGAAGGAACACGTGTCGGCGGTCCGCAAAAACCTGATTCAAGACATTCGCGACCGCGACAACCATATTTCGACCGGCATCATAGGATATCCGTGGCTGCTGCGCGTGCTGGCCGATGCCGGCCGCTCGGATGTGATTTACGATCTGTTCTCACAGACCACGGCCCCCAGCTACGGATACCAACTCGCGCAAGGAGCAACCAGCCTGACCGAGGCGTGGGATGCCGACCGATCGCAGTCACAAAACCACATGATGTTCGGCCAGGGCGAGGAGTGGCTCTACTCCCATCTGGCGGGCATCGGCCAGGAAGACGACAGCGTGGCATTCGACAGGATCAGGATTCGTCCGACGCCCGTTGGCGACGTAACATGGGCCGACGGGACCTATGATTCAGTCCGTGGTCCCATCGAAAGTCACTGGCGGCGCAATGGCGAGCAGTTTCGGCTTGAAACAACGATTCCCGTGGGC
>JAEWUR010000224.1 GCA_023397045.1 Planctomycetota bacterium | reverse complement strand
AATCAGATATAGAACGTTGCCGGAATCGTCCTTGACGGGCTTGAGCGAAAAGTCCACCCAATGCTGATCGCCGTTGGCCGCCGGATGGGTCACTTCCATGCGAATGAAATCGCCGTTGGCCGCCCGTTGGATTGCCAATCGCAGTTCCTCCTGCAATGCGGGCGAATGGCTCCACCAGGGCGTCGTCCAGAACGGTTTGTTGAGCACTTCCGCGTCCGAGATGCCGCTGAAGGCGAGCGCCGTTCGGTTGGCGGCGGTCAGGATTCCCTCGGTCGTCAACAGTCCGATGAACTGGAATGACTGGTCGAGCACGGCTCGCATCGTCCGTTCACTTTCCCGCAACTGCTCGACCATGCGAGTCTGTTCGGTGATGTCGCGAGCCAGGCCGAGCATGAAACGCCGTCCGTTGACATCCATGGTGGAGAGGCGGATTTCGACGGGGAACGTTGAGCCGTCTCTCTTTCGGTGAACGCCTCGAAACGTGACGGGATAGCGTTCCAGGGGGAGGTGGTGATACTTGCCGAGGTTTTCGGGGACGAAATCAACGTCGATATCCTGCAACGTCATCGAAAGCAGTTCGTCGCGCGTGTATCCGAGCCTTTCGCATGCCCGGCGATTAACGTCCAGGATCTTGCCGTCGGGTTTGTGAAGGAAGAAGGCGTCGCCTGCATTATCGACGAGGTGTCGAAAGCGCATCTCGCTTTCGCTGAGTTCGATGGCCCTTTTGGCGACGAGTCGTTCGATCCTCGCGGTTCTTTCCGAAAGCAACAGGAAAACGCCGGCCACGAGCGAGGTGATGATCAACCCGGCCACGAGAATGATCCAAGGCTCCCATGTGCGGTGGGGGTCGGAAAACGTTCGCAACGGCACGCAGTTGATCGTGAAAACGAGATTCGCGATTTTCAGGTGGCCCGTCACGCGCTGACAACCGAGATCGTCGGGAGCGGCCAATTCCTGCGAATCGGGCGATTCCGTCTGCAAATGAAGCGGAGACATTTCCGAACAGATCGAGATCTTCGTCATGTGATCGGAAGGTCCGGTCACGTCGATGTCAATTCCCGCCGGTGGAAAAAATCGCAGCGAGTTTTCAACGATGGTCGAAAGGCGGAAGACAGCGAGTATGAATCCGTCAATCGTTGGTTGGCCGGCGGTTTCCTGCCGGCCGGCCGGATGTTCGTTGGAGGCGGGTTGCAGCACATATAACAGTTGGGTGTCGCGCTCGTTATGATCGAGCGGCGCCGCCACGACGGCCACCCGGCGTTCGGTCTCGATGCCTTGCCGAATGGCTTCGCGAAAATTGCTAAGCGAATTGAGGTCGAATCCGATCAGCGATTGGTTCTCCCGGACGGGTTCGTCGAACAAGATCGGAAAGTATTCGCTCCGTTTCGGCACCGGGATGGTTTGGCCCAGATCGTCGTATTGGAACACCTCGTATTTTTCATGTTGTTCGCCGCGCACGAGTTCCTGATGCGCGGTGAGGCGCGATTCGGGAACCCGAGGAAGCCATCCGAGCGACAGGACTCCGGGATGACCTTTGAAAAAAGATCTTGTGAAGGTGCGGAATTCATCCTTCTCGACGAACTGGGAACCCCTGAAGAATGCCTTGACGGAATTGACCATCGCGAGCCGGTCGGATACGGCCGTCTGGATGGCCTCGATGCGCTTGCCTGCATCCAAGGCGAACTGCGCGGCGATGACGTCATTCTCGTTTTCCCAAATGGTCTTGCACAACGACATGGAGACCAGGACGCCGAAGACGATGATACAAAACAGCAGCGCGAACCGCCGCCATGACGGGCCGTGGCCGTTATTTCCCGGCGGGGGAGAGCACCCTACGCTGTTCGGATTATCTTTGGGCGTCATCAGGTCATCGTTCATAGGGAGAATGCGCCAACAATTGAATACTAGCCTAGTCGGTGGGTATGTCAATACCGCCCGACAAGGTGGTTTGTCGTGGGAATTTTGCCCACCTGCCACGGTCGACAATCTCGCCGAAGAATTGGACCACGCGCCGAATAGAACGATCCGGCGGGACATAACGGCATTTGAGCTACCGGGCCTAGTGGTCTGTCCAATTGAAGTTTGCCAATGGACCGAACATCGTAACCCGAAGCGTAAGCGAGGGATAGCCTCGCTTACGCTTCGGGTTACGATTTTGTCACGCCGAACCTCCATTAGTAACGACGATCTGGACAGACCACTCGCGCCGGCGATTGACAAATCGGGTTGCTGCGAGAGCAAACGTGAACGTTCCCTGGGCTGTCGGTGGGGGCCGACGTACGTTCTCACCGGCGTCGGGCTAACGCCGGATCGCTTGGGAAAAAGCGGGATCGTCGCGATAGAGATAGGCCATGTAGTTGACGCGCGCCTGGGCGCGGGTTTCCGAGAAGGACCCGTGGCGCTCGATCAAGCCGAGTTCGTAGGCCAACTGGTCGGAATAGCCCGGCAGAAGAACGCGATAGTCGTAGGGCACCTTGTCGGGTTTCAGGTGGTTGATGTGGTTGCGGATGTTCGTCGTGCAGTTGTTCGTCAGCGTGTCGTAGAACTCGGGCTCACGATACAGCTTGTTGACGCGCTGGAAGACGTCGAGGAACAACTTGCGCGATTGTTCGGGCGTGGCCGTCGCGCGGTAGAGGAAGACATCCGAGAGATCGCAATTCACGCGGCGCTGGATGACGTCCTGCTCGCTGGCAACGACGTAGATGATTTCGTATTGCTGAAAAAAGCCATTAATCGCATTGAAGGACTCGCCTTTTTCCTTGCGAATTTCGACCGAAACGGCCAGATGCTCATCGTCGTCGAAAGCGAAACTGAGCATCGTGTGGCCGAGGCTCGGCGATTCGTTGAACGGCACGACGATGAAGTCGACGGCCTTGAGCTTGTCGAGGTCGAAGGTCTTGTCGTACCGCGAAACCGTGTAGTCCTCGAAACTCTGCCAGCGGCAATCGCGGATGTTGTGAACCGTTACCTCGTTGCCCTTGATGTCGGCGTAGGAGAGGACCGCCTGTTCGGGCAGCCACTCGCGATTGTTCGAGGGTTTCAGAGATTTGATGAGATCATCGTTGAGTTTTAGCGTGGTTGGGAACATCGCCTCTTGGGCGACGGGCTCCTCGATGTCCGGCACGCCGTGGCAACCAATCGCCGAAACGATGGCCACAAGGAGCAATGCCGAAACAGCCCTGAGTGGTCGGGCGTGGCGAGCCGTGTTGAGGCGGATTTGGTTGAACATGCCGTGACGCTGCCGATGCAAAAGGGCGTCTCCCCCTCGAATACGTTTTCTAACCTGAAATAGCGCGTCCATGTTGAGAAAAGCAGCGTGTTTTCCCACAGGGCGGCAGGGCCGCCAACCAATACGAGCTGCCGCTCGGTTAGCTTCTACCCGCTCCCGTTGGTCGCTGAACATCGTTGAAAACTTCACGATCTTCGGGGTTAGTAATCAGGGTAAACACGCGACAGAGCGCCATTTCCTATTGTCGTTGGTATAAAAAGTGCAAATCGCAGCCGCACCTAATAGAGAGAAACGGCGTTTTTTGCAAGAGGAATATCGCCCGGGGACGACGCGCATCGCTTTGCTGGAACTGCCCAGTTTGCCTAGCTTCGGGCGTTTGCCGCCGGTTGCCGTCGCGCGAGTTGAAGGATCAGCCTGTAGGTTATGCTTCAGCATAACAAGACGTTGTCTGCCAGGGTGTTATGCTGAAGCATAACCTACGGTCGTGAGAAATGCGGGCTAGCTTCGGGCGTTTGACGTCGGCTGTCGTCGCGCGAGTTGAAGGATCAGCCGTTCGAGGACGAGTCGCGGAGGCATGGCGCTTTCGCCCTTCAGATCGAGGTCGGTCTGCAACAGCCATCGATAGAGTTGCGCGCCGCGTTGACGACCAAGGTGCCGCAGTTGGCGTTCCGCTTTCTGGAGCACGAACGAGCGGATGCCCGACTGGGTCAAGGCGTCGCGGACCGAGATGCGGCGGCGACTCGTTTCGGCCTGAAGGACCAATTGCGTGGCGGCGGCGAAACGCCGGAGCGAGGCCGAGATCTGCCCGAGCAGGCCGATCGGCTGTTCACCAGACGCCAGGAGCCGATCGAGTTGAAGCATTGCCTCGGCGACGTTGCCGTCGAGGGCCGCATCGAGCATTTCCCAAGTGGTTTTCGTGCGCCAGCCGCCGACGTTGCGTCCGACCAACTCGGCCGAGATCGTCTTGGTTTCGCCGGCCATGAGGGCCAACTTCGCCAACTCCTGGTCGAGCAGTCCGAGTTCGGGGCCGGCCAGTTCGACGAGTGTTTCGGCCGCGGCCGGAGCGAGTTGGGCCTTGTGGTGTTTTTTGGCCCAATCGATCAGCCATTTACACAGCTTGGCCGGGGCCGGTGAATTGCAGTCGACCAGCAGCCCCTCGGCGGCGATCGATTTGTAGAGCCGAGTGTTGCTCGGCATCGAGTCGACGTCAAGGACCAGCACGCCGCTGCGGCTCGGTTTTGCGACGTAGTCCTCCAACTGGGGCCGGTATCGGCTGACGAACTCGTCGGCGTTTTCGACGATAGCCAACCGGCAGCCGCCGCCGAACATGGCGACCGTCGAAAGAACCTCGTGGACGTCGCGAAACAGCGTACCCCGTCCGTCGAAACTGCTGAGCGAGAAATCGCCGTCGTCGCCGGCAAGAACCTCGGCCCGAAGGCTGAGAATAGCCTGACGTCGCAGGAACGACTCGTCGCCGAACAGCGCGCAGACCGGCTTCGCCGGATATTTGTCGGGATGGGCGAGGTAGTCGAGCGCAGGAATCGGTTTTTCGGCCATGCGACCAGTATAAGGGGACAGGAGCCCGGAGGCGAGGGGCGGGGGCGATATTCACGGCGAGGCTTTACAATCGAGCCTGCCAGATCGAGGGGTTTCTTCCTCCATACATCACGGCCACAACGACTACCTCGGTGTCGGTATTCAGAAAGTGAACCACGTAAGGAAACCGACGCATCCTTGCCGACTGCACTCCGCGATGGCCCTTGCCGTAGGCGTCCGGCGTTTCCGCAATGCGTGAGAGTGTTGATTCCAACTCCCGAAGAAACCGCTCGCCGAGTCCGGCGCTGCGAGATTCATACCAATGACATGCCACTGCGATGTCGTTTGGAATTTCCCGCCGAAAGCGGACTGTGTGTTTCACAGTCGTCCCCGCAGTTGTTCAAGCACCTGCTCCCAGGTGAGCAGTTCTTGCGGATTCGCTTCAAAGGCGTCCAATCGCCGATTCAGTTCGGCTTGTTGTTCGGGCGAAACTGGAACGTTGGCCTCTTCTGGTAGACTGTCCCAAACAGCCTCGACGACTTTCAGCCGATCGTCGACGGGAAGGGCGCACAACTCGTCTATCGCATGGGCAACATCAACAGCCATATTTGCCTCCGGCAGTTCTTACAGACCGCTCGCGCGGTTCCAACGCGAGTGCTTCCATTATATCTCCAGCGATGTATTCGGACCAGCGGGCTCCGGATGCGGAAGAAGAGCGGATAAGTCCAATTACCAACGCTTCTGAACTTCTCCGCGAGGTTGAAAGGCCAATTCGACGCCAATTCTAGCCCGAGGAAAGTCGCGAATAGTTTGCGGCATGGTCTGAATCTCCCGCCAACTTCACTCCCATTTTGATAATTGGGTCGCGTCCCCCGCACGGATCCGTACGTGAGGAACTACCTCATACGGCTCTTACCTCGGGTTGATGACGTTAAAGCGCTCTTCGGGGTAAGGATGTAGGATCTGGACTTTGGGAAGCCATCGCCGCGTCAAACGTTGCATACGTTCCCAGGTCCACACGCGCCCTTTCTGACTTCGCCTCCGTAGAATGTGAAGCCACAGACGCTGCACCTGAGTATGGAATCGTCGGCATAGCGGATCGGCCCTCGCCCTTTTTCGACAAGGGCGTTTCCAGGGTCTCCCGGTTTCCGTGCAAAGAGTTTCCACGCATGCGCAGGGTCTTCGACTCCGCGGCGTCGAGCGGCGACTTGCGATTGGCGTCGCCTCTCATATTGCCTTCCCCATATAAGTACAAGGTCGGCACGCCAAAGAAGTGATTTCGGAGCTCAATGGCTGGCCTGCGTGTGCCCTTGTCAACGCTTCACCCGCCATGTCACCATGGCCGGCGCATGACTCAGGGTCGGGATGGGTCGCTAGCCCTTT
>JAEWUR010000110.1 GCA_023397045.1 Planctomycetota bacterium | reverse complement strand
CAATCGGACTTGCGTCGTTTCAAACCACTCGGCCGACGCCTCGAAAACGCCAAAAACAAGCGACTTCCGGCACATCGCCCGCCCTCTACGAATGACGTAACCTAATCCGGCGAAAATCCACGTTATTCCTCCGCCGAAATTCACCGCGAGAACGCGTCGCAACTCGAAGTCCCAAAACAAGTTCCAAACCAAAATCGCCGGTCGCATCACCGCGATTGTTTTTACGCCACCCCAATGGGCGGTCCGACTCCACCGCGCATTTTACACGCCGAAACGGCTTTTTTCTAGGCATTTTCTGGCCGCTCGCCGATTTCCTCAGAAACACCGCCCGGCTTCGTGTTCGCCAACAACTCGTTTTGCCCCAACAACCGTTTCTCAGAGCGCCGACAGACGCCGTTAGAACGATTCTTGGCAAATTGGGTAAAATGGATTTGTCCACTTCTCCTTCTTCTAACTCTTCCTATTGAGTTTCAGGGAAGTAATGTCGGCAGGCCGACCAACGGAAGGCCGGTAAACAGGAGTTTTCGGCCATGAATCACCCGACATTATCTACCTGAGTATCAATAAACAACAATCGAGCCGAACAGGACTGGACCTGTCCCCGTTTTCATCCGGGCGCTGTCAAAATCGATTGCAGCGTGTATACTCCTAGGCGATCGAGTTTTCCGACAAAATGAGGTCGCTTCCTCCGGCTCGCCAGGGCCAGTCGCCTGGGAGGTGAACCGCCCATTCCGCTTACCGTGAACAACCAAACGAAAGCCGATATATATGCCAACCAAAAAATGGGTCCTCACCGACGTTGATTCCGACATCTTCCTCGAACAGGTCACGATTGGGCCTGACCAGGTCGGCGGACCGGCTCGCGGCTATTCGGTGACCAAACGAGTCCTGCACGGCGGTCTCCGCGAAGGCGTCGATGTTGTCGAGGTCGACAATGGCCGACTGCGGTTCGTCGTGGTCCCCACGCGCGGCATGGGCATCTGGCGAGCCAGTTGCGATCAGCTTTCGCTCGGTTGGCTTTCGCCCGTCCGCGGACCGGTCAATCCGGCGTTCGTCCCGCAGTCCGACGCCAATGGCATCGGTTGGCTCTACGGGTTCAATGAACTGCTGGTTCGTTGCGGTCTCGAAAGCAACGGCGCCCCAGAGTTTCTGCCGAACGGCGCCTTGAAATATCCGCTCCACGGACGCGTTGCCAACACGCCGGCCCACAAGGTCGACGTGACCATCGACGGAGACTCGGGCGAAATCGCCGTGATCGGCGTCGTCGACGAAACGCGGATGTTCGGCAACAAACTGCGCATGACCTCGACGATCAAGACCCGGGTCGGATCGTGCGAACTGAGCGTCGTCGACGAAATCCAGAACATCTCGGCCGCGCCCGGCGAACTGGAACTGCTGTATCACATCAATTTCGGCATGCCGCTGCTGACGCCCGGCGCCACGGTTGCACTGCCGGTCAAAAAATTGGCGCCGCGCGACGCGGTGGCCGTCGACAATTTGAAGGAATGGAACCTCTACGGTTCCGAAACGCCCGGCGCGAGCGAAGTCTGCTTGTTTTTCGACCTGTTGGCCGATTCGGCCGGGCAAACCCAAGTGTTGCTGCGATCGGTCACCGGTCAACAGGGCGTCAGCGTGAAGGCCAACCGAAATCAGTTGCCGTGTTTCACGATCTGGAAGAATCGCGAAGCGGTCAACGACGGCTATGTGACCGGGTTGGAACCGGCGGTCAATTTCCCCAATCCAAAATCGTTTGAAAAAGACCACGGCCGCGTAATCGTGTTGGAACCCGGCGAAAAGCGGCGTTTCGAGGTTGCCATCGAGGCCCATCCCGACGTTGCCTCGGTTGCCAAGGCCGAAAAAGCAATTGCCGCGATCCAAGGCGCCGTTGCGGCCGAGATCTTGGCCAATCCGGACCCGAATTGGTCGGCGTCATAACGTCGCCCGGGCCGACTCGTTGTCATACTTCCACCCTCGCGTTGTTCGCGTGGGTTCCTCCGAAATCTAGACAGAAACACCATCTTTCCGACGATACCCATGCCGAACCCAGTGAACGAAACCTTAGAATCGATCTACCGCCGACACAGCGTCCGGCATTTCACCGAGCGAGAAGTCCGCAAAGAGGACCTGGAGACGATTCTCGACGCGGCCAATCGCGCGCCGTCGGCCCATAACCAGCAGTCGTGGCGATTCATCATTCTTCGCCATGAGAAAAAGCATGAGCTGGCCGAGATGGTCAGCGCTCGGGCGGGCGATTTCCCTCGCCCTTCGTCGATTCTTCTGCGCATGGCCGCGCGAAGCATCATCAGCGCGCCGATCGTCGTGGGCGTGGCCAACACCGGCGAGCTGATCCGGCACGGATCGGAGTTGTTCCAGGTGGATCGCGAGGCCGCCCGGGATTTCTTTCGCACGATGGAGATTCAAAGTTCGGCCGCCGCGGTCGAAAACCTGTTGCTGGCTGCCACGTCGCTCGGCATCGGCTCGGTCTGGCTCGGCATCCTATTCCTGATGAAACAGGAAGTGCTCCGATTCCTCGGCGAGCCCGAGGGCGAGTTCATGGCCGTTGTCCCCCTTGGCTATGCCGCCCGAAAGACCGAAGGTCCCAAGAAACGGCCCGTCGAAACGCTGATCCGGAATCTCGACTAAAAAGGCGAAATCGGTCTATTGTGTCTGCCGAAATCGACGTATGGCAATGATCGCTCGCTCAAGACTAGGCGAGGCCTTCGCAGCCCTCGCGGCATCCCATTTTTCCTGGACAAATTGAATTAGCGGCCGGTTGTAGTCGGGGCCTTGTTTTGCGGTGCTATTTGGACGAGGCAAGATGGCAGACCGCAGATCCCTTTTCCGCGATTTGCGAACCGCTTCAATCAGGAATTGTTTGGGATCCGGCAATTCGTCGGTGTTGCCCGGGATCAAGCTCACACGTATTCCCAGAAAGGGCGAAAAGGCTTCTCGATCGGCAAGCACCCATGACTCGACCTCTCGGACAGCGACACGAAAAAGTAGATTCGGATGTTGGGGAATGCGGAGCCAATCTGTGATAAGCGATGACGCGCACGGATATCCCTTATCAAGGTCTGTCAGCACCAAAAAGGGAGTTCCCCTGGCTGCCTGGTTGAATCCGGCAATCCTGTTTCTTAGATATCCGGAGCCTTGTCGCTGATAACAAGCGCCTATGTCGAAAGCCCTGCCGGATTGTCTCAGAATTGCTCGAAGTACCGCATCGCTAAGGATGTCTTCGACAGCGAGGTATATCGGAGTAGAACTGGACATGCGGATGACATTCGGTGTTATTTGTCACGGGGCGCGTTAATTCCGGCCACTGTGGGGCGCGTTGATACCAGCCAGTGAATGGTTGGATTTTTATCTGTTATCTCCGCTTGAT
>JAEWUR010000002.1 GCA_023397045.1 Planctomycetota bacterium | reverse complement strand
TCTACCGACGAAATCCTTCTCGACGTTGAAGAACGAATGGAGAAGGCCATTCGCAAACTGAAAAGCGATTTGGCCGGCATTCGAACAGGCCGGGCGAATCCCGGGCTGGTCGATTCACTGCGAGTCGAGGTCTACGGTTCGCCCGTGCCGATCAAGCAAATCGCCTCGGTCGGCGCTCCCGAGCCCAACCAGATCGTGATTCGCCCCTACGACCCGACGACGTTGAAAGACATCGAGAAGGCGATTCAAACCAGCGACCTGGGCTTTAATCCCCAGAACGATGGCCGGCTCATTCGATTGAACGTTCCACCGTTGTCGACCGAAGTCCGTCGCAAGATGGTTGGACGCATCAAAGAGTTGGCCGAAGAGTCGAAGGTGGCCGTTCGCAACATTCGCCGCGACGGCAACAAGGCGGCCGACCAGGGCGAGAAGGACAAAGAGCTCTCGGAAGACGACCGCGACAACGTGAAGGAAGAGATCCAGGAGTTGACGAAGACCTACGAATCCCAGGCGACCGAACTCGCGAAAGCACGCGAGAAAGAGGTCATGGAAGAGTAGTCCCGAGCGGACATCCGTGATTGCGAGGGTGTGTTATTCGAAAAACCTCGCAGTTATCGTTACGATGGGTTATTTAGGTTAATTAGGTTGCGTTTTCAGGCGTTTTTCACTCTGGAAAACGCGAATATTTTTCAGAAATACGCTTGACTCCGCTTCGTTTTCGGGGATAATAAAGCGTTTGGGTTTCGCGGCGCTTTCCTGCCATTGCCAGGAAAGATTTGCATGTGACATGTCCAGCCTCCGCAGCGCCGCGGTTTTTTTGGCGATGCCGCCAGTTGCAGGTCCCGGTTCAGTGCCGTTGTGATCTTTTGGACTGGAAAGCCAGGGTGGAGATTGGACGAACAGGAGTTGATTGGTAATGAGAAACGTGTTTGAAGCAATTCTGGAGTGTGGACACGACGAGGATTTTTCACCCACCGAAGCAGACGACTTCAACGGGACCGATGCACCCGCCGGTTCCCGTGCGAAGATTGATATTCTGGCGAAGCGGGTGATGTCGGGACAGCCCTTGTGGCATCCCTCGGATCGGTCGGACTATAGCGGCCTGACCGGCGCGATTCGCCCCCGCGCTTAATCCGGCGTCGTTAAGACCACGTATTGACCCTCAGATCAGTATTGCAGCAAGGCCGACCATCGGGAGGTCGGACTTGGGGAAAACAGGTAATTTCCCGTATTGCAGTACTTTGCTGACCATCAATAAACAATAGAGAAGCCCCCGCGGCGTTTCACGGCCGAGAGGGGGCTTTCCTATTTTCTTGATGCAACGCCCGCGAATACGAGCCGCGCGACGGCTTCGCGTCTCCAATCGGCGGCCGACGATCTTCGGATCCCGGCCGCCGGTTGCTCATGCCGTCTCGCTGCCATCGCACACGCACCGTTACGCCGACTTGGCCGTCAGCTCGCGGCGCTCTAATTCCCCTCGCAACACCAACACATTCGACGGCGCCTTGATCCCCAGCCGAACCCGGTCGCCTGCCAACTTGACGACGGTCACCACGATCGAATCGCCAAGCTTGATTTCCTCACTCTCACGTCGGGACAGAACCAACATGAAACAACCTCCATGTCGCTTGTATGAATGGTATTGATTTATAGTCTTTCGGCGTTCGGATCTCGTGTCCGGCATTCGCCGGTTGTTTTGGCGGCCTTCGTCGCGAAGACCGCCGATCCGACGCCGACCATGAACGAAACGTCAGGCGGCAATCGACTCCAGCATGGGAGCGTCATGCAATTGCGTTTTGAGGACCCGTTCGCCTCGGCAACCGTAAAACAAAACCTGGTTGCCGTCGGTCTCCCAAATCGCGGTGAACTTAGTGGCGCGGGGACCGTGCAGGCAGAAAAATATCCCGCATGGCTTTCCGCCTCGGATGAGGAGTCGCTCCGTCATCCGAAATGCCCCGGCCTGGAGCTGAAAGTAACTGCAAATCGTAGTGTTGACAAATTCTCGAAGATCGTTGATGTCCTCAATCCGCTGAAAACGGGTCAACATTGTTATTCAAAGTCTCCTTAATACGTGGCAATGGCAGTTAAGATGGCCATTGCACACAGATGGGATAATATGGGGTATATGCCAACAAAGAAAGCTATCGGCATTATGCGTCGAGAAAATCGCTTGTGTGTTTGCCGTATTTTTACACGCCCCACACAATTTTCACCGCCACAAAATAGTCGCTATCCCATGCTACAGAACAAGATGCAACGCGAAACCGTTCGCGATGCAACCTGATCGCAAAGAATAATCTCAAGATGGCATCGGGCCGCAGAACCGCGCATCTCAACGCCGCTTGCCTATTTTCCAACGCCTGCGTAGACGCGATACGCTTCGGCGACCTTCCCGTCCTTCTCGTCGCCGCGATGCAGATAGACGCGATACCGCAGCGTCATGCTGTCGCCGGCCGGAATCGTGTAGGAACCATCCTGCTGCTTGTCGCCGGTGAATGCCTGGACGCCGAACGGATTCGCGGCGAAAAGGCCATAGGTGCGAACGTGCCAATAGCCGGGAAACCCAAAACTCTCGGGATGGTTGAAGATGGCCACGCCAACTTTCTCGCCATCGACCGGCCCGTTGTAATCGACCCACGGCGATCGTTTTCCCCAGGCGTCCCCGTTGGTCTTGCCCTCGGCGTTGACGATCTTGCCACCCTGTTTGGCGTCGACCGTCAGCGATTCGGCCACGCGAAGTCCGAACGACCCTTCCTTGTCGTCGGCGAAAGTGACCGGCCCGTGGTTTGCCTTGATCGTGACGTCGAAATCGATCCATCGGGCATCGCCGTCCGAATCGAATCGCAACGTGCGCTGATCTTCGCAGATTTCCTTGCCGTCGGGGTCGAGCCAAGCGTTTTCCGTGACGATTTCGGCCGGTTTTCCACTTTCAAGCTTCACGAACTTCAGGTGTTTGATCGTCCCGTTCTTATCGCCGGCCGGCAAACTCTCCGGCTCGCACCAAAAATTGACTCCGTTGACCCTTCCGTGGGTGAACCAGAACGACCGCTGGTGAATGTGGTCTTTCACCTCGTCGGTCCCGTCGCGCATCGGATAATCCCGCGTCATCGGCTGGTCGGTTGGTCCGTAGATCGGCCACAGGATCGGCTTCGTGCCCGACTGCGTCAAATATTCGGTGAACGGCCGGCCGTCGATTTTCACCGTCGCGCCGCCTTCCGACTTCTCGACCGTGATTTCCGAGCTGCAAGCGTTCATGGCCGCGAACGAACCCAAGACGAAAACACACAGCAAGGGCAAGTAACGTCGCATGGGGCAAGAGACTCCGAGGTGGGACATGCCGGAATGGATGCCTTCAGGATATCACAACCGGACCCAACCCGCAAGCGTGGGGGTGATGAGGTACTGGGGGTGATGAGACACAACCGGGGTGCCCCTGATAGCTCCGCGATCAGGGCGGCGCGGCCGCACGAGGCCTGCAAGAAAACGCTTGGGTTCACCGAAAATCCGCTGCGTGCCACTGGCTCCGCCGCTGCGTGCCACTGCCTCCGCTGCGTGCCACTGGCTCGGCTGCGTGCCACTGGCTCCGCAGCGTGCCACTGGCTCCGCCAGTGCCGTGTCCCATCAGCGAAGCAGTTCCTGTGTGCTCGGCTTTGCCCGTGCTGCCGGCGGCCGGCCTATCGGGCCCAGAGCTTCCGATATTGATTGAACCCGACCGACTGAAAACCTTCCATCTGCTCGCGAATCTGTGAAATCCGTTCGAGGTCGTCTTGCGTCAACGGGTCGACGACGCGGTGTTCGCTGCGGACGACGGTCTGCGGCTTCGGATCGTTTTCCGAGGCGATGGTCAACACAACCTGGCTGGCCGTGGCGTTACGCTGGGCCATGGCCGCATTAACGACCAGTCGGCCGAACGGCGGACGCGAGCCCGACGACAGCAGCGAGTTCAGGCGGGCGTAATAGTCGCAGAACTCGTGATATTGCGTTACGATGCTCGCGTTCGACTGCGGCGCCAGCGTAACGCGATACGTGACCAGCGGGCTAGACAAAATCAAGTCGCCGGAGGTCTCGTCGGTGCGTTCGTGAAACTTCGGCGCGGCCAGAAAACGCACGACGGCATCGTCGTTCTTCAGGGCCAATTTCTGCAAGCGGTCGACCAGGGCCGCCAGTTCCGAGGTCGTCAGTTCCGCTCGGATCCGTCGCGCCGGATTCAACAGGACGAATCGGTCGGCCACTTCGTCGAAAACGACGGTCTCGGCTGGGGCGGTCATGCAGTCGTAGACCACGCCGCCGTGGAAAATCGTCACGCTCTGGCTGATCGGGTCCTTCTGATCGCCTTCATAGACGGCGTTGTCGACGCGGAAATCCTCGGCCAGCATCGGCGCCGGCGTCGACACGGCCGCCAAGGTCCCGATGGCCGTCAAAAACGCAACGAAGTGAAGCAGACGCATGGCAAAAAATCCTTCCATCGCGTTAAGAGTGAGTTGACGGCCGCTGACCGCAAGTCCCGTTCAGCAAGAAGGATACCCAGAATGCCCGAATCATGTAAAGCCTGGAAATTTCGGGTGGGTTCCCGGTTTTGGAGCACTTGACACTCGTCCCAAGTGCCGATAAGTTTACGAGTCTGTGATCGAGGCGTCGGTTCGTGGTTTCCACGGGCCGCCGCTACCGATTACGGGGGATTAGCTCAGTTGGGAGAGCGCGACAATGGCATTGTCGAGGTCAGGGGTTCGAGCCCCCTATCCTCCACTC
>JAEWUR010000701.1 GCA_023397045.1 Planctomycetota bacterium | reverse complement strand
TTGTTGCATTTACCGCATCTTACTGGTGGCTCTACAAACTGGGGCCCGCACGCCGCACTCTTGATCCAGAATGGCGGTGTGATCATTCACAACAGGATTACTGGAACCAGGTCCAAAAGGGAATTCGTCGTGGAATGTGGCTGCATGATGACGGTCTCAGCGTCGGGATGTATGGGGATAAATTCTGGGCCGAATGGATTATGAACCGTATTGAACCCGGTACGAGCATGGGATGCTTCGCTGCAGAACTGCCCCATTCTGCAACCGCCATGCGGTTCATTACGAACCAGGATGTGGGCGAAGATGCGGATGCGTGGCTTGCCTGGTGGAAGAAGAACAAATCCAAATCTCAGGAGGAGTGGATTGCGGATGGATTTGCCCAACGCGGTTTTGAAATCAACGTGCCTCCCACATCCGAACTGTACCCGGTGATTCTCACGTTGCTCGGCGATTCAGAAACGAGCGAGGCAATCGCAGTTCCAAGGCAGATGAAATACAACGCCTTTCGTTGCCTCCGCGACTCTGGATTCGACCCAATCGAGTTCTCTTTGTCCGACCGAACGATGACAGCTGAGACAAAGCGTGGTTTGTTGGAATATGCCAAGTGGCAGCACCAGTGGCCCGATGCTATCGGCGTCGGCATACTTCCGTTCGGGAGGAAGGGCCGGTGTCGAGAGAGTTGTCCCATTCCGGCGATGTTGACACCCGCAGTGCAATCCGCAGCATACGCGTTCATCTTCGCACCGATTGCGCTCGGCATCGCCTTAATAGCATGGTCATTTCGTGGACAGGGGCAATAGGGAAGGATTAAAACGGGGGCGCAGCCAGTATTGAGGAACCAATCAAGAAGCTTGTCCACCGATTCATCGGACACCGAACGCACCCAGAACGGCTACAGCCCCCATCCGTGAAGCGATTGACGCGGCGGCCGTTTTTCGATCTGCGTGTTTCGGTAGGGCAATCCAAGTTTGTCGGCGTTGTGATTTCGCCACCGCGTTCGAATAGACCCCACCCGGGCGCAGTTGCAGCTTGAGATGGACGCAGAGCTTGGCAGCCGTTTCCAAGCTGATGCCCCGCTCGCCGTGGACGAAGCGATTCAGAACCGGTTGACTGACGCCTGTTCTTGGCGGGTTGCTGGCCCGGCTGCCCTGCAGAACACTTCTCAAATGGCCATCGTTCGCATAAAATGCGTCCATGTCAAAACAATCCATCATTCTCGGTATTGGCAGCGGACGCTGTGGTTTGGCTTCGCTAGCAAAGATCCTCAACCAACAACCCGACACGGTCTGCTCGTTCGATGAGCCTCCGCTGTTGCCGTGGAAGCCGCTCGACCTGCCCTCACCCCCTGCCCCTCTCCCAAAGGGCGAGGGGAGTTTTTGGTCGGCGTCCTCGCCACATGCAGGCGAGGGGAGTTCTGTAATTCGTGAACGCTTTGCCCGGTTCCGGCTGCATGCCAGGGCTCAGCTTCTAGGCGACTGTGCTTCGTTCTATCTGCCATATCTCGAAGAGGCTATTGCCTTGGAGCCGGATATCCGGATCGTCTGCCTAAAACGACCGCGCGAGGAAGTGGTTGCCGACTTCTGCCGATGGCTCGACCAGACAATGCCGTTGCCAACGAACCATTGGGCCAAAAAGCCCGCACCGGGCTGGCATCACGATCCCGTCCGCACGCGCACCTTTCCCCAGTACGACACGCAGAATCGCGAAGACGGCATTCGCGGCTATTGGGACGAGTATTACGGACGGGTAGGCGAGCTGATCGAGCGATATCCCAGTCAGATCCGGCTGTTCGACACGTACGATGCGCTCAATACAGAAAAAGGACAGCGGGAACTGCTCGATTTCGCTGGAATTCCGCCCGAGAGACAGGTCCTGGCGGTCGGTACCCGCGTGGAAACGCCGCCAGACCGTCGCCGAGGGCCCCGCCAGCTATCGAACAATCCGATGGACCCGCGCCGATGCGTCATCTTGGTGCCATTTGCCACTTCCATTACCCCGCCCTGCGAGCGAGCCCTCGAAGAACTCGAACGGCGAGGCTATACCGTGCGGCGAGTAGGCGGATATGCCGCGATCGACCAAGGCCGCAATCAGATGGCCACCGATGCGCTGCTCGACGGTTTCGAGGAAACCATGTGGATCGACGCCGACGTAGAGTTTCACCCGAATGCCGTCGACCGCCTGCGGTCGCACCGCTTGCCGATCGTCTGCGGAATTTATCCCCAAAAGGGAAAACGAGCATTGGCCAGCCACGTCATGCCGGGCTCGCCCAAAATGGTTTTTGGCAGGGACGGCGGGTTGGTCGAGATTCTGTATGCCGGAGCCGGGTTTCTGTTGATTCGCCGCGAGGTGTATCTGACCGTCCAAGAGCGTCTTCAGTTGCCCATGTGCAACGAGCGCTTCCGGATCCCGCTGATTCCGTTTTTCTACCCGATGCTTCGTCCATGCGAAGACGGACATTGGTATCTGGCCGAAGACTATGCTTTCTGCGAGCGAGCCAAGCAGTGCGGCTACAAAATCATGGCCGACACGACCATCCGGCTGTGGCATATCGGCAACCATGCCTATGGTTGGGAAGACGCGGGCATGGAACGCGAACGTTTTGACACATTCGTCCTGAACTTCGGTCCAAGACCCAACGCCGCACAGGCCAAAGCGGGTGACGAGAACCCCGCGTTGACCGAGTTTGCCCGGCAACATGCTTGGCCATCCGAGAAGCCCCGAGTTCCGCCGTTTCCCCAGCGGGATTGGCTGGCCTCGGGAACGCAGGCGATGTTGTCGGACAGCCTCTCGCAGTCATCTCGACTGATCGTTGAGATCGGCTCGTGGGTAGGACGTTCGACGCGATACATGGCGAATCTTGCCCCCCAAGCCACCGTGATTGCCGTCGATCATTGGCAGGGCAGCTCAGAGCATCACGCTGATCCTGAATTAATGGAGTTTTTGCCGCGACTCTACGACACGTTTTTGTCAGAGTGTTGGGAATACCGGCATCAGATCATTCCCGTCAAAGCGGATTCTGTCGAAGGGTTGCACCGAATCGCCGAGTCTGGCCTCCAGCCGGATCTCATCTACATCGATGGCGATCACGGTTATGACGGCGTGATGCGCGATGTTCAAGCAGCCATCAACCTCTTCCCGACCGCCACGGTTGTCGGCGACGACTGGAATTGGGAGGGAGTGCAAAACGCCGTGCAAACCGTGGCAAGAGACCATGTACTGAAATACGAAACGCACGGTGCTGGATGGAGAATCATGAGGAATCGCTTCGTCTAAATGCAGATCGGCGCAAGGCGATGCCGATTCAACGGCACCACTTTCGGCACCCCAACACTCATTGTTGGCGTAAGCTTCTATTTTCCAGCAAGTTACGTCGCTCGGCAAGAACACTGGAAATGTGGTGCCCCAGTAATGGGGTTGCGGGTTCGAGCCCCGTGCCCTCCGCTTCTTAAGTTCTTTCGCAGCATAGCATAACGTCGCACAACCCGAAACCGGGTCGCCACTTGTGACGAAGCTGTCGGGCGGCTTTTCTGTGCAAATCGGTGCCAACTGGCACCCGCCCGATGCGAGCCGTCCGGCACCATAATGGGCACCTTTTCCAAGGACTCGGCACCATAGTGGGCACCATTTGATGACGCCATTGATGCTCCCAGGGCAATCATCTTCGGGTTGCGTTGCCCCCTATCCCGTCGCTTGAGGAGCAATGGTGATTCACGTAAAATTGAGGGTGTCACTTGCACGAGGTGTGATATGGCTGGGGATACGTCGTTCGATGGGCTTGTCACGACGCGGGAGCACTTCTTAAAGGACTCGGCTGCTCGCTCGGAAGAATCGGCGAAAGAGCTTCCGCCGACCATCGATTCGGTCCTGGACGGGCGGACTGGATCGCCGGGGGTACCGCTCTTGCCCACCCTTCCTCTTGACTCGCGTGGGCCAGATTTGCCTGGGCTGGCAGTTTCAGAGCATAACCCGACCGAGTCGCGGTATGCGGTCGCTCGGCTCTATGCTCAGGGCGGGATGGGGCAGGTGTGGCTGGCACGAGACCAGCAACTCCACCGGGAAGTGGCGATGAAGACCCTTCGACCGGAGCTTCTCGAACGCGGCGGGGTGCGAAGCCGTTTTCTTCAAGAGGCGCAGATTACCGGTCAACTGGAACATCCGGGAATTGTTCCCGTCTACGAACTTGCAGCGACCCCGGAGTCTGGGGTGCCATTCTACACCATGCGATTGGTGCAAGGTTGCACGCTGGTCGAGGCATTACAAGAATACCATCAGAAGCGGCGGTCCGGTGAAGAGGCGTCCATTGAACTGGTGTCGTTGCTTAGCGCCTTTGTCACGGTGTGCAACACCGTTGCCTACGCCCATTCAAGAGGTGTCGTTCATCGTGATCTGAAAGGGCAGAATGTACTGCTGGGCAATTTCGGCGAGGTCTTGGTGCTTGACTGGGGTGTGGCCAAAGTGCTCGGCGCGTCGGAAGAAAACGGGAACACGCATCTCCCAAGTCAAGGTCTGATGGTGGAGCCCAGCCAGACCGTGCAAGGCGACATCGTGGGCACTCCGGCCTACATGGCCCCTGAGCAGGCGATTGGCCGGCTGGACTTGGTCGACAGCCGCACGGACATTTACGGTCTTGGCGCGATCCTTTACGAAATTCTTACCGGACAGCCGCCGTTCGTCGGATCGAACACGGGCGAAGTTCTAGAAAAGGTCATGTATGGCGCCCCCGTGCCTCCACGCCAGCTATGGCCTGAGGTACCAGCAACTCTCGAGGCTGCTTGCTTGCGAGCCTTGTCGAAGGATCCCTCCGATCGTCACGCGTCGGCGACTGCACTAGGTTTGGAGATTCAGACTTGGCAAGAAGTGCAGCGTCGCCAGGTGGAGGAAGAACTACGTCGCAGTCGCGAACGATTTGAATTGGCGGTCCGCGGTTCCCAGGATGGTCTCTGGGACTGGGATCTTCAGAGCAATGAGGTTTTCTTCTCACCGCGTTGGAAGAGCATTCTCGGTTATGAGGACCACGAGATCGCCAACTGCCTCGACGAATGGGAGCAACGCCTCCACCCCGACGAGCGGGACCGCGTCATGGCTGCCAACTATGCGCATATCAATGGTACGACCGCGCACTACGAGTACGAATACCGGTTGCGGCACAAGGACGGTTCGTATCGTTGGATTCTCGCCCGGGGTGTAGCCCTTCGCGATGCCAATGGCAAAGCCTATCGCATGGCCGGCTCTCACGTGGACATCACCGCCAGAAAGCAGATGGAACAGACTTTGCAGGAGATTGAGCACCGCTACCGCACGGTGGTCGAGTCTGTCCCATGTGGAATCCTTATCGTCGATGCAGACGGCAATATCCACGAC
>JAEWUR010000689.1 GCA_023397045.1 Planctomycetota bacterium | reverse complement strand
GCCTGATGCGGTGCCAGGGTTTGACAGCCGGCCTTGGTGTCGCCAAGATGAGGGGTGGGATGGCTGCCGATGTCTGGAATGCCACGGGAACTTTCGTTTCCCTGCGGCGCGTCTAATGCAATATCCGCGAGCTTGGCGTGAGCGACGACTCCCAACTAATTGAACTGGCCCTGAAGGGACGAACCGAAGCCTTCGGCGAGCTGGCCCTGAGGTATCAGGACCGGTTGTATAACTCCGTCCTCCATGTGGTTGGCCACGCGGAAGACGCCCGGGATGTGGTCCAAGAGGTGTTGGTCCAGGCATTTTTGAAGTTGGAGACGTTTCGGCGCGAGAGCGCGTTTTACACATGGCTGTATCGGATTGCGTTTAACGTGGCGGTGACCCATCGTCGGCGACGGCGGACGACCGCGTCGCTCGATCGGGCGATGGAGAATAGCCACCGAGAGCCGGTCGACGGCGAGGACAGCCCGGCCGAGGTTCTGGAGCGTAAAGAGCAATGCGATCGCGTGCGGCAGGCCATTGGACGCTTGGAGGAAGAACATCGGATGGTGCTGGTTCTGCGCGAGATCGACGGGTGTTGTTATGAGACGATTGCCGAGATCCTCGATATACCGATCGGCACCGTTCGCAGCCGACTGCATCGGGCGCGGCTAGAATTGAGAGAGGAGTTGAAGGGGACGTTGGCCGAGGAGGAGACGCGAGGGATTTGACATGGCGGAGGGTGGAGGGCGGAAGTTTTATCAATGAGCTTCGAAGAAAATGGACGAATTGCGGCAAAATGAACTGTTCAGCGCTTATCTCGACGGCGAATTGAACGCCGACGAGCGAGCGGAAGTCGAGAAGTTGCTGGCCGGCAATCCGGCGGCGCGGCAACTGCTCGAGGAACTGCGCGCGCTGAGCGTGACGCTGCAATCGTTGCCGCAGGAGAGCCTGGCCGAGGACCTGATGCCGGAGGTGTTGCGCATCGCCGAACGGCGCATGCTCATTGGTGAACCGGCCGGCGTATCGGAAAACGCGCCGACGCCGTGGGTGCGATCGATATTCAGCCGTTTTCTTAACCGGCGCTCGCTGGCTTGGGCGGGACTGGCCACGGCGATTGCCGTGATGATCTCGGTCAACGAGTGGTATCAACGGTCGTCGTCGATTCAGTTGGCGCAACACGTCGGCATGACGTCGTCGGCTGCGGCCAATAATCGAGTTCCCCGTCCGCCGGAAGTGCGCGTCGCCGCCAAAGCGAAAGATCGCGACGGCGCGGTGTTGAAGTATGCGGTGACTCCGGAAGGCGAGGCGATGGACGCTTTTGCGGAGGCCGAAGGGCCGGCCGCCCCCTTGCCACCCAGCGACGCGCCGCTTGCGCGAACCGAAACGGTGGAACGAGCCTCCGGCCCTGGCGATGTGTTCAAGCGAGAGATTCGGGCCGCGAATGAACCGTCGCCGTCGCCTCGGGCTGCGGTCCTCTCGGACGAGAATATGTCGTTTGGCGCTCGGCAACTGAAGAGTCGCTTGTCGGCAGGCGAGTTGAGCCAATTTCGCGGTACGGAGGATGCAGCCAAGGGCTCCTCGGATCGTGATCTTGATAAGCTAGATAGGGAAGTAACGCAGGATGCTATTTCGCCGACCGACGGCGTCACGGTCGTTCGGTGCGACATCAGTGCGGAAGGCGATCGGCGGCATGCGTTCGAAAAACTGCTCGACGCCAACGGAATCACTTGGCGAGAGCAGGCCGAGCGAACCCCCATCGCCGATGAGACGGTGGGAGACAAGAGGAAGGACGGCCAAGACAAGAAACAGGATATGTCACGACCGGAAACGCCGGGCACAGTCAATCTCGTATGGGTCGAGGCGACCGAGGCTCAGGTCAATGCAGCTTTGGCGGGCTTGGCCGCACAGCCGAAGACATTCTTGGCGTATACCGTGAGTCCGCCGTCGGCGGAACTGCCCGAGGACATTGTGGACCAGTTTGTCGATTCCGGCCGACCGTTTCGGCGATCGGTGCCTGGCGGAAGCCTGTTCCAGTTTCAGCAACGGACCATTGTGTCGGGCGATCAGGCCGGTCCGGGCACGGTGGGCGAACTCGAAATGAAGGTCAACGAGCAGCCGAGCCTATCGGTTGCCAACACGAAATCGCTCGAAGCGGCAGAGATCAAAGCGGCGGTTCCGTCGCAGCCGGATCATGGCGCCAAGACAGCTTCCAAACCGGCGAAAGAAGCACCGCCGGTTCAGCAACGCGTGCTGTTCGTCTTGCGCGTGGTGGAGGATGCGATTCCAGCCGCAACCGCGGAGTCGCCTGCCAAGCCGGCTAGCGCGACTCCGGCTGCCGAACCCGCGGCGTCGCAGAATCCGCCGGCTGAGGAAGAATAGCCGTCGCGTTGTCGACATGTTTTCCACTCGGGTCCGCAGACCCTGAGTCTAGCCCTGAATGGGGGTGTGGCCCTGTTTTCTCGCGATTTCCGAGGGATTTCTTGCACCCGAATCGTGTCGCGCGGGACCGGTCTAGGGGCGGTCGGTCGGCGCGGTACAATGGCTGGCGGTCACTCACGTCAAGGTTCGTAGGCTGGGACTGCTGTCCTGTACTTCTCCCCAGCCGAGAGAAGTTGGGACGCCCAGCCTACGAACGTTTTTTGACGTTTATTGATGGTCAGCAAAGTAATGCAACATGGGGTTTTACCTATTTGCCACCAATCCGGCCTCCCGATGGTCGGCCTTGTAGCAATACTTATCTGAGGGTCAATAGCGAAGTACGGAAACAACTTCTCAGTTCACAGGAATCTTGCTACATGGAAGAACAGGCGATGCTTGCGGCGGACGGGATGATTTTGGAATACGTCGGCCGCTGGAACCGATTGGTCAGCACGACAAACTGGGAGAAAGGGCGAATTATTTCGGAGTGGCGCGAAGCGTTGGAGAAAGCCGACGCGCCTTCGTCCTCCTTCACCGATGAGGCTTGGAGCCAGCAGGTCGGCGGGGTAACGCCGCAACACGTCGGCCGTCTGCGCCGCGTGTACGATCGATTCGGCGAAGTGAATGCCCAGTATCCGGGGCTTTTCTGGAGCCATTTCCAGGCGGCCTGCGATTGGGACGACGCCGAAATGTACCTGCAAGGCGCCGTCGACAACGGTTGGTCGATCGCGCAGATGCGCAATC
>JAEWUR010000688.1 GCA_023397045.1 Planctomycetota bacterium | reverse complement strand
CGGTCGAGGCGTGGGTGCGCGTGGAGCCGACCAAGCCGTGGGGATGCGTGATCTCGGCGGCTGACGAAGGCCGACAGGTTGGCTGGGGCATTGGCGTCACTCCACCCGACTCGGAAGACGCATCGGATATCGTCGTGGCGTTCACCGGTTGGAGTGTGACGGACCATGTTTTCAAGATGCCCGCGGCAGAACTGCCGGCGGACCGCTGGGTGCACCTCGCCGTGGCGTACGACCGCGAAAACAGCGCCCATTTGCTTGTCAACGGCAGAATTCGCGCATCGAGCACGGGGCACACCCCGGCCCGACAGGGTCCCATCTGGCTACAGATCGGCTGTGATATACCGGGAGAACACGGTTGGCGCGGCGGGCTGGCGCATGTGGCCGTCTATCCGCGGGCGTTGACCGAAGATCAGATTCAGAATCACTTCAGACAGAAAGAGGAGAGCGATGCCGTCACCGAAAAGTGACGGCCGGAAAGGAAGGGCGCTGAGCGTGCTTCGGAAGGACTGCGAATTCGGGACGACAATGGCCGGCGCGTTGCCGGCAACCCGAACGCGGTTGCAGGTTTGTGCCGTTTCGGTCGAGACCGTGAAATGTGTCGACCCCGGAGCGGTTCCTAGCAAAGGACGAGGATCATGAAACGTTTTGCGATTTGTTTGTTGGTTGGTGCTGCCTTGTTACTGGGCGCGAGCGCGGCTTATGCTGACATCATCGGTACATTCGTGAGCGCCGTGGGCGGGCCTGGGGGAAATACCGTCAATGCCGCAGACAATGACGACGGAAACTTCTACAGCTACACCAACAGCGACACCGACGGCTACTGGGTCTATCGCACGAATTATCCCAGCGAGCCTGGTGGACACTGTCTCGAAGGCAGCTACCCGGAGATGGCGAGCCTTCCCGTCATGAAGACCACGATCAGCAGCTTGACGCCGGGACAGGGCTACGCGGTCAGCGCGGTCTGGGCCGGGGACATTGGCGACGCGGGCTGGGGGGATATCAGCGCCAGCTTGACGGCTGCATCTTCACTTACCCGGTACACCGTCAATGACGGCCTCACCACGAGCACGGACATCCTGTTGGAGTCGCCGAGCACCTACTCCCTGCAATCGCCGTTGGGCGTGGCCATCGCTGATGCCAACGGTCAGATCGCGGTTTACATCGGCAAGACCGGCTCGCCCGCCGATTGCCGCACCCGATACGAGGGCGTGGCCTATTCCGCGGTGCCCGAACCGTCGAGCATTGCACTGGTCTGCTGCGGCCTGCTTGGTCTGCTGGCCTACGCCTGGAAGAAGCGGAAATAGGGGGACTAAATGGCCTTGCGTGATCCTGGGAGCTATGCGCCCGCTTGGAGCCGCCTCCCAAGGGGTGGCGGCGGATTTTCCAATTCCCAGAATCGTGAAAGGTTATTTTGGAATGGCGAATGGTGGATGCGGCGCAACCCGCCGCTCCACCGCCAGCCATTTCGCACTTCGCCGCCGGGAATGGTAGAATGTTCTACGGGAGAGATTCCATGTCCAACCATCCGCGATACACGATCCGCCACCATCAAGTTGGTTTTACGCTCGTTGAGTTGCTTGTGGTCATCACGATCATCGGCATCTTGATCGCACTGCTGCTGCCGGCGGTGCAGGCGGCTCGCGAGGCCGCGCGCCGAATGCAATGCAGCAACAACCTCAAGCAGATCGGCTTGGCGGTGCTCGGTTACGAGGAGACCAACGGGACATTCCCGGCGGGGGCCGCCATTCCGAAGGGTGGCGGACGCGGAAACGCACTCTATGCGGCAATTCTCCCTTACATGGAGCAATCCGGCCTCGCACAGATCTACAACTACTCGTTGCCCGACGGATGGTTGAACGCATGGCGCGGCAACCAGACGATTCGGCATACGCCGATCGCCGCCTTCAAATGCCCTAGCGAGGGGAAGTGGGATAATTGCGTCTTCACCCTGGATTGGGATCTGCCCACCAGCGGCGTGGAAACCTATAACGTCGGTCCGATGCGACGGGTGTACTTCGGCGTCACGGGCGGCAGAAGCGCCGCGGGCTCGGGGGTTCATGGACAGACATTTCGCGATGGCGTGATGTATGCCAACAGTTTCACGCGCATCGCCGACATTGCCGATGGCACGTCGACGACCTTCCTGGTCGGCGAAAGCACGCATCCGCATCCCTACGGAATGGGGCCGGGCTACGGGAAGATGGACGAAGGCGGACCAGCGCTCTGGGGCGATGGTGGCGGCGCCGACGCCGGCAGTCCGCCGCCCGCGGCCTCCGAAGACATGAGCCGCTGCCTGGCCTCGACCTACTACCCGATCAACTACGACATGATCAGGGCGGGCGGCGGCGCGATGTCGCCCTCCGAACGGGCAATGGTTCCATTTTCGAGCGAGCACCCCGGTGGCACACACTTCGTCTTCTGCGACGGCCACGTCGAGTTCCTCTCGGAGACGATCAACATCGACATTTACCAGAGCCTGTCGACCCGGAATGGCGCGTCGAACAATCCGCCTGACGTCATGGTCGGTGGTTATTGATAACAAGTCGCCACGGCGCGACCTCTTTCGTCGAGCCGCCGTTTTCAAATCGCGAAT
>JAEWUR010000255.1 GCA_023397045.1 Planctomycetota bacterium | reverse complement strand
ACATCTCATAGTACATTCGCCATTGACCGGTCGCCGAATCCTTGAGCACCGTGCCAGGATAGGCAATTTGATACGACGCCTCCCAGGATTGATCGGGTTGAAGCACCTTGCCGACATAGTTTGCCCGCCCGAGCGTGATGTTGGCGTTGGTTGTCTCGGCCCGCAAGGAAGGATCGGCGGCCAGGTAGTGAAAGGCAATGTCCGCTGCCGATTGTGTGGCCGTGCCAGAGCCAATGGCAGCAACGATGCATACGATAATCGCCACCCGTGGAAAGTGGGTGGTCGGACTGGAAAGGCATGGTGTAGACCGCATGATGACCTCTTGGAGAATGTTCTGCGATGTAGGCATGAGGATAACCCACGCCGAATGATGTTGTGTGACGCAATTGCCGGCGTTGGCATTAGGCAAGGCCTTTCTCTGCATGAGAGAAAAGACTCCCGGCGGGGCGGTTTCGGCCGGCCCCACCGGGGATCCTGCGTGTTCGCAGGCCGTTGGGCAATTCGGGCTATTTGTGCCTCCGCCATGCGTAGGCCAGAAGACCGATAGCGGACCACACCACCATAATAATGGAAGCCGGTTCGGGTACGGCCGTGCCAATCTTGATCGAGTCGTACGACACGTCGCATTCAACGGAACCCGTGATGTCGCCCAGACGGAGTTGGGCCGGATTGACGCCGCCAATCAGATCCTGGTTGCTGACCAAAGCGCCATCCAGGTAAATGTCGACGGTGTCATTCGCCTTGCGGAGGAGCTGTACCGTATGGGCAACGCCGGTTAAAACGCCGGTTGCAACCGGGGTTGGATTACGCTCGCCATCGTTGTCCCAGCCGTTCCAAGCGAGACTGAAATGCTCGCTGTCCTCGCGGAGCGTCCGTAGGTCGAAGCCCTGATTGGTCCAGCCGTTTTCCGTCGACGTGGACAACCCATTCAGAAGGACGTAGTGTCGGCTGGGACTCCAACTGCTGTAGGCACCGAACAGGTTGAAGGCGACCTCAGCGCCCCACTGGTTGGGCGAACTGCTGAAATCCAGTGTGTTCAGGCTCGTGGCATAGGCATTACCACTGCCGGTCGGCGTTGTGAAGCGGGCCGAACCGCCATTCACGCTGATCGACCCGCCCCCGCCGATCTCGGCCTCCCAGACTCCTGAATCCAATGCGGTCCCACTGAATTCTTCATTGAAAATCTCGGAACCGATCGTAAGGTCGGCTTGGGCCGGGTTGGCCGCGAGTGCAAGGACCGCAAACGCCGCTGCAAAACACAACGCATGACGCAACTGGAAACGTACCATGACTGGATCTCCTGGAATTAGAAATACATCCTTTGACCATCGTCGGGCTGCCGACGACCTATCGTGCATGAATAACCCGTGCGATGGCCTTTCTTCTCGCTGATCGATACGCCTATTCAGATCCGACCGTCAAGAGTCGGGCAAAACGATGTTAAACTGTTCATCGGAGTCGGTGTCGAGTTCGATGATCAGGGGCGAGTTTCCGCCCGCGTAGATTTCGGGGCCGAGGCGAACTTCTTCGTCGACCATGGTGGTTTCGACGCCGTTGAATCCTTGGATCCTTCGGCCCGTCTTCCGCTTCGCGTCGACCTCGACGCGGTATGTGCCGGTCGGCGCGCCTCCCCACAAGCTAACTCGATACCGCCCATCGACGATCCGGGCGGAGTAAACGGCCCGTTCATTGCTCTGTATGGGAATCAAAGAAACTCGCCCCGCCGATGCCGCTTCACCCCGGCAGGTGACCGTTCCATGCAATTCCCTTGCAACCGGCTTCGCACAACCTGCCGTCAGGAGAGATGCTGCGATCCAGATGCTGAAAATGGCTCTATTCATAGGATTCCATGATGATCTCGCCGCCATACGACCCCACCGGAAGTATCTGATTGCCCATCGAGTCAACGTCTCCGCTCTTCACTTCGCCGGGACCACGGGTGGTGATGGCCCAGAGGGTCGATTGACGGATGTTATCGCTCAGGAATGAGACGTGCCCGTCGGCAAAGGCGAAATTCGCTCCTCCGGGATGGAGGCTTTGGACGCCCGCCTGATCGATGGTCGGATGTTGATTGACGCCCCAATAGGTCGTTATGCGGTTTTCGGCCGCCCAGAGTTTTCCGATGTTGCATTGTGCGTTGGGACAGTAATCCGGCCCGGCCGTTTGCTTCCATTGTTCGTCCTCGATAATGCTCTCGCCAAGCAGCAATGTCTGGCTCGTACCGTCGGTGATGTCGGCGGGCCTGATGGCAGAGCTATTGAACATGCAGCCGGACCCTTTGCCCGTCGAGGCATAGTCGTCGCTCGTATGCGTGGCTATCGCGGAGTAGTCGGCCCGGCCAGCGTCCTCCGGCCCGGGAATGAACCTGCAACACGTCACCAGCTTCGACGGCGCTGCGCTGGGGCACTCATACACGGAAAGCAAGGTTCTTAGAACCGCGATGTTTTGGGGCGTATTCACGTTGTAGCCCTGGGTGAAGTCGATCATCGTCGAGACATTCTCATTTTCCAGATAAGGGAGCACATAGGAGGACCAAGCCCAGCCCGGAACGCCGTTTGTGGGCGGATCGAAGTAGAACATTCCGGCCGGCAGATGTTCGCGAGCCTCGATGAAAAGATGCAATCCCAAGCCGAGTTGTTTCAGGTTGTTGGCGCATTGCATTCTCCGAGCGGCTTCGCGAGCCGATTGGACCGCGGGCAACAATAACGCGATCAAAATGCCGATGATCGTGATCACCACAAGTAACTCAACCAAGGTGAAAGCGACTCGCTTCAGGTTGGTTCGATCACAGGGGCTTGTCCCCGGGCATCGTTTCATTCGTGACAATCTACCTGTCATGATTCGCCTCTCCTGACGATGTGTTGGCTGGATTGCCGGCGTCATACATCGCTTTGATTTCCTGCTCCGAAAGCGTTCGGGCGAGAATCGCCACTTCGTCGATCAATCCGTCAAACTCGCGATCGGAAATCATGCTGCTCTGGCCAATCCACACGGGGTCGTCGTTCTTCGCCAGCGGAACCGGGATCTCGACTTGGCCCTCAAGACGCCCGTCGATGTAAAGACGCTTTCGATGGCTGGTCTCCCCGGGTTCGATAACCACAACGGCAAGGTGCCAACGGCCATCGGTCACGACGGTCCGAGGCAATGGCGACAGGTCGTAGTTGTTTCCATCGATGGAATGAATGGCCGTGTCAATCGTAAGTGCGTTGGTGTCGTTGGCGAAACGTTGCAGCCGCCATGCCGTGCTCTTCGAAATCAGCGAAGGGATCGAGCCGGCATGGAACGGAGCGGCTTTGAACCATACGGCGATGGAAAACGGCGTCGTGAAGTTGAACCGCTGTTGCTCGGGCAGGACGACCCTGTCGGGAGTGCCCGGCCCTCGGAACCGCAACGCCGACTTGCCGGGAAAACGCCCGAACGTCCACAAGGGGCCCTCGATTTGCGCGTCCAAGGCGGAACCGGTTGTCGCCGCGTTCTGCAAAATCCAACTATCGCCGCCTCTTGTTTCGAACGTGTAATACGCGAGCATGGCCGGGTCGTCCCGCACGATCCGGCTGTGGGCTTGCCAACGCCGCAACGGCGCGAGATCCTTTTCCTTCGAGGCTTTCTGTAATCGATCGAATGCGACAAAAGCGGATTCGGTCGGTTTTTCGCGTTGAACAACGATGGCCGGTTTCTCGCCCTGGCTTGTCTTCTCCACGCGGACGGTCTCGTTTTCGACCAATCGAACGGCCGAGCCGTTCAGCTTGCCCTGGGGTGAGATACCCTGAACTTCGACGATTCCGCGGAACACGTGCGACGTCGTGACGCCTTCCTTATCCACTTCAACGCCGAATTCCGTGCCGATGTCGGTGACGGCGGCGGTGGGAGTCTGGATAGTGAATAGTGGATGGTGGATAGTGGGTAGAGAGGGTGAAGGATGAATGGTGAATGATGAATGATGAATGTCGGACGCGCCCGGCCTTTCACCGACCACTGGCCACTGACCACTGGCCACTTTTTCCTGCCCCGTTTCCACCCGCGCGGTCAGTTTTCCCATCGACAGATATCCGCCGTTGGCCGAATCCACTTCATACGTCACCGGCCCCTGCAAGAGGACCCGTGCGCCACTGTTGTACGAGATTTCCAACAGCCCGGAAACGAGTTGGAAACGGTCACCGATGGCCGTGGGCGATCCCGTGTGAATCTGCCCCGACCTCGGACCTTGAGCCTTGAACGTTGAACCTTTCGCCCACTTACAGTCCACGATGCCGGTGATCCGGCCGATCGGTCGCGTCTCGATGGCGGAGAGGTTTCGGTCGTTTGCCGTCGGATGTGACACCCTGGCCAAGGATGCAGGCTGCGACACATAGGTGAACGCCCCTATCAGAGCGCCGATCCCGAGCACGACGGCCGCAACGAAATAGGCGACCGGCCATCCAGAAGAGACGTAGCTGGACGCCGCATTCAGAAGGGAGGACGTCACGGAAATAGGAGGCGGAATGTTCCGTGCGGCCATTTCGAGGTCGTCATGCTCATCGGCCATCGGATGTTCCGAGGGCAAGACCGAATCCGGCGGCGGAGTCCAACGCAGCCCCGCGCACAGGTGAGAGTAGCAGATATACGCCCAGCACAACTCCTCATCGCTCGAAGCAAGTTCTTCGAGGCGAGCAAGGTCGTCCTGGCTCGAATCGCCGTCGCAGAAACGGTCGATCCGATCGAGCAGTTCGTCGAGTCGTTTTGGATTCGAGGTCATTTCGATTCCTCTCGACGCAGTGCGCGGCGGATGCAATCGAACAGCTTGCGGCGGGCTCTTTGGAGCGATTTGTACGCCGCTTCCGACGAATTGCCTTGTTGTTCGGCCACCGATTTGACGGTCATCCCCAAGACGTAATGTCGGTGGACCAGGTCGCGTTCGCCGGGCTTCAGTTTTTCGGTGCATGGCCCAAGGGCGGCCATAATCGCGTGGAGTTCGTCCGAATGATCTTCCATTCGCTTCGCCAGCAGATCGACGAACAGGTCGCTTAGGTGATTTTGTTCCGCAAGATGGCGATAGCGGTGCTTTTGGACTTCGAAAAACGCGACACGACATGCCCAGCGAACGAAATCGGTGCCGGGCGAAAATTCGTCGAGTTTCTGCCAGAGGACGACGCTCGTTTCTTGGAGCACATCTTGGGCATCCGCCCAGTTGGGCAAAATCGTATAGATGTAAGCGAAGACTCGCGGCTCGCAGCGAGTCCAGTTCGCTACAAATTGCTCATGTTTGTTGTCCGAGCGTTGCATGGCGTGTCGGCTCTCGCTGCCCAATCAGGCTGCCAATGTCACAAACGGGACGACGTGATTTCCTGCGTACATAGAGAAACCCAATTTCGAAAGCGAAATTGGACATTTTTTTTCGTCGCAATCAATGAGTCGGTCGTAACACGGGATGTCGAAACGACTTCGCTCCGCTTCGGGGGACACCTTCCATCGTACCCACCGAGCGAGCCGGATGTCCACAATTCTCGACGCGAATTCGGGGAATTCGGAGC
>JAEWUR010000251.1 GCA_023397045.1 Planctomycetota bacterium | reverse complement strand
CGCGAGATCAGGGCCAGCGAGCGGCGCATCAAATACAGCCAGTTGTTCGAAAACAATCCCGCGTCCGGCAGCGCGCCGAAGATCGTCTTCAGCCCGCCCGAACACGAGGGCGACGGCGAACAAGTGGCCGAACGGCCCACGCCGAAAAATCGGCCTCGTCCGTCGGGCACGAATGTCCGCGGCCAGAGTCCCGATCCGGCTCCGCACGATCGGTCGCTCGATGTTACGCTCGACTGCGGGCGTTACATCGGACCGATGGACGAAGGGGACGAGGGGCAGGAGGTGCAAGGTCGCCAGAACGCAAGCCAAGTTGTTCCGGCGGTACACGCCGTCGCGTCGTCGAACGATCTGATGCAGATGGCCGGCTACTTTTCGAATGCGTTGGCTCAATCGCGACGTCCGCAGCCGTCTCGCGATCGCCTGATTCCGACGCAATATACGACGAATGATGAGCCTCAGGGGCAACCGCTGCAATGGACCAACGCCACGCCAAACCAGACTCCGAACACGACGAGCAACGCGGCTTCGTCGGCTGCTCCGGTGCAACCGGCGCCGGCGTATGCCCAGCCGATGTGGCCACGCACGGCCGGCGGCGGTGAGCAACCGGTTGAAGGGCCCAACGGTCCCTACGAGCCCGGCCCGTTGTTCGGCGAGAGTTCACCATTTTTGGGCGGTCCGCCGGACGGCGGCGAATCGCTTCGGCCGCTGCCGTTCGACATTTCGGCCGAAGAGACCATGACCGGGCGAATGATGTTCGGCGTGGGCATCAACTCGGACGCCGGTCTGGTTGGCTCGGTGGTGTTGGACGAGCAGAACTTCGACTGGACCCGCTTCCCTCGCAGTTGGGAAGACATTCGCAACGCCACGGCATGGCGTGGCGCCGGGCAGCGATTCCGCATCGAGGCCGCGCCCGGCACCCAGGTGCAGCGTTATTTGATCAACTTCGAGGAGCCGTACCTGTTCGACACCAATGTGAGCTTGGGGCTCAGCGGCTACTACTACACCCGGTTCTATTCGGAATATACCGACCAGCGACTGGGCGGGCGTGTTGCGTTGGGCTATCAGTTCACGCCCGACCTGACCGGCTCGATCGCCTATCGTGGGGCGAGTATCAACATCAGCAATCCGATCGACCCGTTGCTGCCGGCGTTGGCCGAAGTGGTCGGGCGCGATCTGGCGATGCACGGATTCCAGGCCACGGTTGCACAGGACAAGCGCGACAACGCCTTCCTGGCCACCGAGGGCCATTTGATCCAACTGTCGTTCGAAGAGGTGCTGGGTTCGTTCCAATATCCGCATGCCGAGGTCGACCTGCGGAAATATTTCACGTTGTACGAACGGCCCGACGGATCGGGACGGCAGGTGTTGAGCTTGGCATGCCGTGCGGGCTATACCGGCGACAATACGCCGATTTACGAGCGCTACTACGCGGGCGGTTTCTCGACGATCCGCGGATTCCAGTTCCGCGGCGCATCGCCGACGCAGATTGGCCCGAGCACGGGCAACCCGATTTTTGTCGGCGGTAACTTTGAGCTGTTCGCGTCCGCCGAATATCTGTTCCCGATCACGGCCGACGACATGCTCCGCGGCGTTGTGTTCTGCGACACGGGCACGGTCGAGCCGACGATCAGCGATTGGTCGAACAATTATCGCGTGGCGCCCGGCTTTGGCCTTCGCATCGTCGTGCCGGCGATGGGCCCCGCGCCGATCGCGCTGGACTTCGCCTTCCCGATCGCCTGGCAGCCCGGCGACAAGAGCGAGTTGTTCAGCTTCTTCATGGGTTTCAACCGGTAGTGCCGTTGGTCGCACCTGCCGGGCGTAGTGAGGT
Source organism: Planctomycetota bacterium (assembly GCA_023397045.1). Classification (GTDB taxonomy): domain Bacteria; phylum Planctomycetota; class Planctomycetia; order Pirellulales; family Thermoguttaceae; genus JAEWUR01. The sequence goes on along the minus strand of JAEWUR010000251.1, from coordinate 704 downwards.
CGACCGCAATGAAAACCGCGCCCGTCCTGCTGATCAATCCGGGGTGGATCAAGCGAAGCGGCAACATCTGGAAAAACGTGGCGAGTTGCATGCCGCCGTTGGGCCTTGCCTATGTCGCTTCGTTTCTGGAGAGCAAGGGCATCGGCGTGAAAATGCTCGACATCCAGGCCGAGGGCATGGAGTCGTACGCGGAACTGGAAACGAGACTGACCAACGATCCGCAGCCTCCCGCGTGGATTGGAATCACCGCCACCGCGGCGATTATCAAAAACGCTTTCGAGACCGCGGAGGTGTGCCGACGGTCATTCCCCGAGGCAAAAACCGTCTTCGGCGGCGTCCATCCGACGATTCTGCCCGACGAATGCCTCGATCATGCGTCGGTCGATTTCGTCGTTCGCGGCGAGGGTGAAATGACGATGTGGGAACTTTGCCGCGGCGATCGCGAAGAATCGATCCAAGGGTTGTCCTACAAAAAAGACGGACGGCACTTCCATAACCCCGATCGACCGTTTATCGAGGATATCGATTCGCTGCCGTTCCCAGCGTATCATCTGTTGCCGATCAAAAAATACCACGCGGCCGTCGGCGGGTACAAGCGACTCCCTTCGATCAGCATGATTACGACCCGGGGTTGCCCGGGACGATGCACGTTCTGTTTCGGCGATTTCCTCGGCAAGAAAGTCCGCCGGCATTCGGTCGACTAC
>JAEWUR010000587.1 GCA_023397045.1 Planctomycetota bacterium | reverse complement strand
GCATACGCATGGCCTAACTCCAGGTTCTGGGGCTCAATCAATATTCCCGTTTCGTCGTGATGCCGGGCTGGGGGATGGGGTACTTGCCGTCGGCACCGGGGGGAAGGGGGCACGGCGAGTCCATCGCGAGCTTGTCGACCTCCGGCGCGAACTCGTGATCGCAGTGGAGCATGTCGTCCCAGGTGATCACGCGGCCGGTGTGGGCGGCCATCCGGCCCATGTTCGTCACCAAGTTGGCCTCGGCGCCGCGCTTGGCTTCGTTGTAGGGAAGGTCCTTGCGAATGGCATCGATGAAATCGTCCCATTCCAACTGATAGGGGTTCGCCTCGGGCTGAGGAAACGCCCATGCCAGATTGTCCTTCGACATGTTCTGCCCATTAAAGATGCGGCACTTGCCGGGCATGTGCCACGCGGTCGAGATGACGCCGAGGCCCTTCGTGCCGTGGGCGTAGCTGGCGAACTCGTCCTCGCAACCGGTCATCGATCGGCCGTAGAGGTTCAGTCGCGTCCCGTCGGGATACGTGAAATCGACCGCGTAGCTGTCGAAGTTCTGATCGACCGCGTTGCCGCGAAAGTGTCGGCCGCCGGTCGCCCGGGCTGCAATCGGGCATGCATCTTTCATCCACGAGCATTCGTCGATCTGGTGGATGTAGAAGTCGCCGAACGCGCCGCCACCGCTCCACAGGAAGCCCTGAAAGAATCGGACTTGGAACTCAAGATCGGTCATGTCCTTTCTCGGCTCCACAAATCCGACGATCGGCCCGTGCATGCGATACGCCCGCATCGAAATGATGTCGCCGATCTCGCCGTTGCGAATTCGTTCGTAGAGTGCTTGACGCGCGCGGCAGTGCCGGACCATCAACCCGACGGCCACCTTCACGTTTTGCTTCACGGATTCATCGGCGAGCTGCAACATCTTGACCGTCGTCGGTCCATCGACCGAGAAGGGCTTTTCCATGAAGACGTTCAAGCCCTTTTTGATTGCGTAATCGAAGTGAACCCACCGAAACACGGCGGGGCAGGCGAAGACCGCGATGTCGCCGGGCCGCAAACAATCCATCGCATTTTGGTACGCGTCGAAGCCCAAGAACTGGCGTTCCTTGGGCACATCCATGCCGTCGGCGTGATCCTTTTGCAGCGCCCAGAGACTCCCGTTGAGCTTGTCTTCAAAGGCGTCGGCCATCGCATACAGTTTGATCGGCCCATTTTCAACCGACAGCGCATTAGCGACCGCCCCCGTGCCGCGACCTCCGCAACCGACGAGCGCCAGCCGGATCGTGTTGTCTTCCGCAGCATGGACATGCGGAATCGCAACGCCCGCCAGGGCTGAAACAGCGGCAATTCGGCCGGTGGTTTTCAGAAAATCGCGGCGGGAAGAATTCTGGGTGTCGGTCGGTTGCATGATGGTGGGCCTTTCCTGGTGGTGGGAATCTACGGCGTGTCCGCTCGATCGGGCGAGTAGAAGATCAGGCGGGAATCGCGTGGGGTGGGAATCGTAACCTTGAACCCATTATCGCGAATTTCCTGGCCAGTGGCAACCCAGGTCTTGCCGGAATCGTAGTCCTCGAACTTCCACTTTTTCGACGGGTCGATCGTCAAGAGGTCGAACGTCATGGCGCGGATGCTGCTCTTTTCGCGACGCAGGGCAAGGATCATGCCCTCTTGCTGCTCGGGCAGGTAGAGGTGATAGGCGCTCCAGGCGGCAGGGTTGCGCTGATCGTTGGTCAGCGGATAGTAGTCGCCGTAGAAATATTTTTTGCATCGCTTCGCTTGGATGATGTTCGCCTTGGCTTGAAGCCACTCGGGCTCGGTCTTTGCGACCAGGGCGTTTTCCATGCCGGGCGTCAACGCGCATCGCGACTCGTAGGTGTCGAACGTCATCCAGCCGCGAATCATGCTGCCTTGGATGGGCAGCCAGTGCTGGATGCCGTAGCTGTGGTCCTGGGTCGACTCGGCCGTAGCTTCGGGAAAACAGTTGTAATCGCTTCGCCAGAGCGGCTGGCCGCGCGCGATCGATTCGAGATCGAGCCGCCGCCCGCCGCTGGCGCAATTCAAGATCGCCAGGTTCGGGAATTGCTTCAGCAGCGCATCCCAGAACGCGAAGTGGCCCTCGACGAACCGCATTTCGTTCATGCCGGCGCGGTCGGGCTTGTCGGCGATCTCCAAATACGGGTTGGGTTCAATATTAAAATCTTCTTCATACCAATCGATGTTGTAATCCTTGACCAGGCCGGCCACCACGTCGATGGCCCATTGGAGCGCCTCGGGCTTGCCGAGATCCAAGAGCAGCGGCTGGCCGTCCCTCGGCTTGCCGTCGGCGTTGCCGGTCAAGAAGTATTCAGGATGTTCGAGCGTGATCGGCCGGCCTTGCATCGCGCGGGCGGGCTCAACCCAAACCAAGAACTTCATGCCCGCGGCGTGCGCGGCGTCGCTGACCGGCTTGAGCGTTCCGTTGTGCCAGTTGGGGTTGGGGCGCCAGTCGCCGGCCATCGGGCCCCAATCGCCCTCGAAGACGGTGTACGACGGGACGACGCCCGTGCCGTACCAGCCGGCGTCGAACCAATAGACGTCGAGCGGAATCTCGTATTGCTTGATTTTCTCGATGATTTCGAGGTGTTCTTTCGACGGGATGCCGCCCCAGACAACGCCGGAGATCGGCGGCTCGACCGGTTTGCCGTCGATGTGCGGCGTATAATGTTCCAGAACCAACCGCCGGAACATGTTTTGCCCGTGGAGCATCTCGCCTTTCCAATAGAGAACGAGGTTCAATGTGGAGCGGACGGTTTCGCCGGGGTGGAGGATTGAATCGAAATTCTCGACGCCGGCCAGGATGGTCGATCGTCCGTCGCCCTGGTGATCGAAATAGGCACGCCACGCGGCGCTCCAGCCAAGTCCGGTGATCAGGCCGTCGCCGCCGGTTTGATAGTTGAAGAACGGAAGCCATTGTGCGGTCGAGCGCTTGTCCCAGGGCAGGTTATACGAGTGTATTTGCGCCCAAGCTGCGTTGCTTGGCGAGTCCATCGCAATGCGACGGCGTTTGTCCCACATCGAGTTGTGCATGAACTCGCCGCGGAACTGGAAATCGTCCTCGTGGCCGGGCGAGCCGATCGAACGATGCAGGACCGGCATCGTGCCCGGTGCGTTCCAGTAAGTGTCGATACCCCAGAAATCGTGGACCTTCGGCGAGTCGGCCTGCGCGTCGTTCCGCACGAACACAGTCCACTGAAACGCCGGAAACCCGCGGAGTTCGACGAGTTTCATCTCGCACACGAGTCCGGTCTGATCGTCTTTCCAAGTTAGCGTGTGCGTTCGCGTGTTGTCGTCTTGCCAATCGCCGGATTCGATCTTTGCGGTGTCGATTTTGACCCAATCGCGACTGCTGCG
>JAEWUR010000576.1 GCA_023397045.1 Planctomycetota bacterium | reverse complement strand
ACCAATCTCGTGCCGGTGTTGACGACGCAAAACCGCGTGGGTCATACGGTGGTCGATCGTGGCACCGCGCGGCGGCTTTGCGATCTGATGGAGAAGATGGATCGCCCCTCGCTCTATGCGGCGGCACAGGCGCTGTCGCCGCTGTCCGACGTTCAACTGCTCGAACAACTCAAGTCGCTTCCGGCCGATGGCAAGCAGTCCGTCGCCGGCGTCTCGGGCGATATCGTGAATAAAATCGACACGCCGAGCGGCTCGATCCTGATCGGCGGACCGGAAAGCAACACCTACCAGCTTGATCAAATGCGCGACGTGGCCGTCGTGATCGATCTCGGCGGCAACGACGCCTATCAGGACGGCATCGTCGGCACGGTTCGGCCCGTGCTCGTCATCGCCGATCTGGCCGGCAACGACGTCTATCGTGGAAGCAAACCCGGCATCCAGGGCGCATCGGTCCTCGGCGTCTCGATGCTTCTGGACCTCGCCGGTGACGATGTTTACCAATCGCAGGACCTTGGCCAAGGATCGACGCTCGGCGGCGTCGGAATCCTGCTCGACTACGCCGGCAACGATCGTTACGCGGGCATCCGTCGCGTGCAAGGTACGGCCGTCGGCGGCATCGGCATCCTCATCGACCGCGCCGGCAAGGATGACTACCGCGGCGCGATGTGGGGACAAGGCGTGGGCGGACCCATCGGATTCGGAATGCTCGAGGATGTCTCCGGCGATGACCATTATTTCTGCGGCGGCACGTGGATCAATTCCTATGCACCCGATACGCCCGGCTATGAAGGCTGGGGCCAGGGCGTCGGCGGTGGAATCCGGCAATCGGCCAGCGGCGGGATCGGCGTCATCCTCGACGGCGCCGGCGACGACGTCTATGAGTTCGACTACCTCTCGCATGGCGGCGGCTATTGGTGCGGTCTCGGCTTCGCCCGCGACTTCGGCGGCAATGACCAGCGTCTCATCACCCGCACCTCGTATCAAGGTGGATCGCGCACGCAGCCGAGTTTCCAGCGTTTCGGCTGCGGTTGGGGATGCCATTACGCGATGGGCTTCTTGGTCGACGACTCCGGCGATGACGTCTACCAAGGAACGATCATGGGAACCGGCATGGCTTGGGACTGCTCGATGGGCGTGCTGAGCGATTTCAGCGGCAACGATCAGTACACCGCCACCGGCGGACTGACCCAAGGCACCGGCGCTCAGATGGGTTTCGGCGTCCTGTACGACTACAACGGCGACGACACCTATAAAGGTTACGGCCAGGGCCATGCTCCCAACGGCATTTCCTACCACGACCTGCCGACCTGCGGAGGCAATTTCAGCTTCGTCGTCGATTACGGTGGGAAAGACCGATACGGATGCGGCGCGCAGAACAATGGCTACATCCAGCGCGGTGACCGTGGCGGATTCTTGATCGATCGGCCGGCCCAGAACGAGACCGAGCCGACGGCCACCAAGACGGATTCCCGCACCAAGGGCGGATCGTAATCAACGCTTCGGCCGAAACATCGCCGTTCGATTTTTGGAAATAGGGAGAATTCCTTCGGTTAAAAAAAACCTTGGGGGGCTTCGATGAAAAGTTTTCATAAACGTTTGCCGTTCTATCTCAGCGTGTTCGCCCTGCTGTTCGGCCCCGGAATGGCCTTTGCCGAGGACGATCCAGCGAAGCCCGAGGCTCAACCGCCCCAGGAGGCGACCGCGGCCCCGGAGACGCCCGCTCCGCAACTCTCGCCCGCTATGACAAGCCTGCGCGGCGCGATGCGTCAGACGCTGGCAAACCACCTGAAACGCGCCCCCAGCACCCAATCGAACACCCCGACCGAGATCCAGGGCTATTGCCTCGCATTCGGCTGCAACAGCCAGGCGTTTTTGGCCGGGGCCAATGGCCAGGCCATCAATGGAATCACCTGTCTCTGCTACAACTATCCGTGTGCCGGCCGCGAAATGCTCGGATTCAGCGACGGACGCATCGCGCCTCGCATCGGCTATGGCTACCAAGAACGCCCCGGCGAGTTTTTGGCCATGCTGGCCCTGTCCCGTGTCAAGCCGGACTATCCCGTCCGCGTCGACAAGGATAAACGGACGGTTGCCGACCTTATTGAAGCCGAGAAACTCGGTTGCCGATCCGGCGCCGATCTGTCGCTCAAGCTCATCGGGTTATCCTTCTACGTCGATGAGCCTGAATGGAAAAACGATCTTGGCGAGACGTGGTCGATCGATCGCATGATTAAGGAAGAACTTGCCCAGCCGGTGATCTCGGCGCCCGAGGGCGGCCTCAATCGGTTGATGGGCCTCAGCTACGCGATCGAACGTCGCGAAAAATCGGAGAAACCGATCGACGGCCAGTATCAACGCGCTCAGAAGTTCACGAACGATTTCCAAACGTTCGCCCTGCAACTCCAGAACTCCGACGGCAGTTGGGGACCAAGGTTCCTGGCCGCCCGAGGCGCAAATCCAGACGTTGCCAGCCAGCTACGGTCGACCGGTCGCGTGTTCGAGTGGCTCGCCTTCTCGCTGCCGGACGACAAGCTGCAAGATGCCCAGGTGGTTCGAGCTGCCGAGAACCTCGTCAATCTACTGAACAGTCGTCGCTACCAGTCGAGCACACCGGCCCTGACGACCCAAGAGATCGTCTCGGCGGGCCATGCTCTGCACGGGTTGAACCTCTACGATCATCGCGTATTCAAGCCGTTCGACGCCGTCGAGAAGAAGCCGGAGGCCGAATCGCCCGCTCCGCCGGCCACCGCCGATCGCGATTCGGCGGCGACGAAGTCGCGCTAGTGGTCTGTCCAATTCAGGTTCATGAACGAACGGAGCATCGTAACCCGAAGCGTGAGCGAGGGATGGCCTCGCTCACGCTTCGGGTTACGATTCTGACGCACAGTTCTTCCATTAGTACCGACGATCTGGAGTGTGAGCGTCAAATCTGTGGGTAGAAATTAGCCGGGATTCCAGAAGGATTCCCAGCAGGCAGGTTCGCTGAGGTAGAGGCCGCGAAG
>JAEWUR010000482.1 GCA_023397045.1 Planctomycetota bacterium | reverse complement strand
TCGTTTGGAATGGGAACGCCGACCTGATCCTCGTCTCGGCGGCGCATCATCTCCGCACGCATCTGTCGCATTGCACGGCGGTGCCGTCGGGCCTTGTTTTTACGGCGACCGCACTAAGAGACGCCGGCATGATGGACGAGCGCCTCCGGTTCCTCTGCGACTGGGATTTCTTCTGCCGGCTGTTGGTCACGCAGATCGAGAAGCGAAAGCCGGTGGGCAGGTTGTCCGCCGGATTGGTCGGATGGCGCACCCATGCCAATAGCGTTACCGGCCGACTGTGGCGGACGCATTTCCTCGAACACGAATTGTTTATTCGCGAATTCCGGGAGTCGGAACGCATCGATCGGCTTCAATTGTTCACCGCACGCGATGATCGCGCTTTCCGAAAGGCCGCGACGCATTACCGATATCACCGCGTGTTGCACGATTATCTCGGCCTGTCGGCCCGGGATAAGGTTCGATTCGCGCCGTGGATGGCGAAACACGTGGCGAACCTCGCTTGTGTTCGGACGATTCTGTCGGCGCTTCGTCGGAAGGTCGCGTCACGGCTGAGGAATCGTCGGAACGCGGCGGCGCCGAACGTCGGCGAAACGCAGCCACGCAAAAACGCGGCAATTCCGGCGCCGCGCCGCGACGAAGCGATTGCGATCGCGCCCTACTACGATAGCGCGATTCTCGACAAACATGCGACGAATTGGGTTTTGGATTTCGACAACACGCTGAACCTCTGGCCGATGCGGGATCGCATTGCGAAAACGCCGCTGGTTCGGGTGTTCTACGTTAACATCAACCGGATGTACGCGCGAACCCTCCACGAGGTGTTGAAATACATCGCCGTCGGGAATCGCGTCGAGATCCGGATGACCGGCAACGATCATCTGCAATGGTTCGGGCTGAAGTCGGTGGTATCGCAGTTGTTCCCGGGCCAATTCTCGCTTGCCCGGCAGCGAAAAGACGAGCACGAGCAATGGTCCATCGTCTTCGAACGCACCCGACCGGCGCCGGCGCAGTACGCCGCGCCGCACACCGGATGGACGTTTGGCCTGCTGACGCTTGGCGATAAGCCCGAACGGGCGTTAAGCTATTTGAAGTCGATCCAGGATGCGTGCTCCGAGCCGTACGAAGTGTTGGTCGTATGTCCGAAACGCTTGTCTTTCCTCGACCCCGAGCCCCATGTGCGACAGATCGTCTTCAACGAGCATGACGACATCGGGTGGATTACGAAGAAGAAGAATCTGATCTGCGACGCCGCTCGATATTCGGACATTCTGGTCTGTCACGATCGCTTCACGTTGACGCCGGGTTTCTGTTCCGATTTCGCGTCGTGGGGCTACGCCTATGGCATGGCCGCTCCGAAACTGCGGCTGCCGGACGGGCAACGCGCCGTCGATTGGGCGGTGGTCAGCAGCCAGAATCACGTCTGGTCGTCGGGCGGACTGTTGGATTATCGCTCGTATTCGCCGTATGTCTATGTGCCGGGCGGGGCGACGGTCGTTCGCAAAGAGTTCTGGCGGCGTTTTCCCTGGGAAGAAAACCTCTTCTGGAACGAACATGAGGACGTCGAGCTTTGCCGCCGGGCACAGCGCCACGGAGAGATGATCCATTTGGCCGATGCCACGTTGATCGCGGGATCGGACCGATGGATCGATCAGAATCCGCCCATCCCATTCTGCCCGAACACGGAGTTTCTGTTTGGTCGGCCCGCCGGAGAGCAGCGGCTACGTTTCCTTTCGGGGCGTCGAGCCGCATGACTTGAACCGGACGCGTCCGCCATTGGCCATAAATACAGGAGTCTGCCATGAAGATTTGCCCATCGGTTTCCAAAGAATACGCACGCTTGCAGCGGGAGTATTATGATAGCCGGATCGCGTCGGAACAGGACGCAAAGAACCTGGTCGGCTGTTACGAAGACGGAGAGCGCGTGATTCCGTCGATTGTTCAATTCATCCTCGATGAATACCGGCAGCGCCGATACGAGAAGCCGTTGCGATCGTTGAGGGTTCTCGATTTCGGATGCGGAGTCGGCCGGATCATGGAGGCATTCTCGCGGTTGGGCGTGCGGAACGTCGACGGCGTCGACATCAGCGAAAAAATGCTCGGTTTCGCCGGCCAAAAAGCGGCGTTGCGCGACAGCCGCTTGTTCTTAACGACGGGGTGCGACTGCGGCGATGCCCCGAAGGGACGGTACGACATCGTCAGCTCGCTGTTCTGCCTCCAGCACATCTGCCACCACGATAATCGAATGAATATCATTCGTTCGATGCGGGAGTGTCTTACCGACGACGGAATGATCGCTATCGAAATGCAATTCTTCCCGACCTGTTCGAGCCAAACCATTCCCGGAAATCACGCGGCATGGGACGAGAACAAGGTGTCGTCGGTAACCAACTCCGAGGCGGACGTCTGGATTACGCCCGACAAGCTCGGCGAGTGCATGAGCGACCTTTCGGAACACTTCCACGATCTCCAGTGCTGTTTCGTGGAGTTATTTGCACCGGAGAGTTACAGACGGGAAGAGAGCGAGGCAACGGTGAACTATCAGCATCCGTTCCAGTTCGTCTATTTCTTTGGCGGAAAGCGGCCTCGCCTTAACCACGAGGTGTGCAACAAACCGTGGACCCCGCCGCGCTTTCTACCCCGCATTCTGCGAGCGGCGTGACCGCTGTTTTGGGACTAGTGTAGTGCGTCGAGCAAATGGGATCTTATTTCGGGTGCCATGCCCACGACAAGCGTGGGCATGATAATTCGCCGAAAACTCGCCACATGCCCACGAC
>JAEWUR010000447.1 GCA_023397045.1 Planctomycetota bacterium | reverse complement strand
CGACGTGGCACAAGTGCGGCATCAGCGCCTCGCACGCGGCGACGACCTTGTCGCGCCGTTCGAAAAGATCCTCCACCAGCCCAAGGTATCCGCGCAGCTTGTCCGCGATGATGTCCATCGGCGCTTTGAAAATGCCCGCAATGGCCGAGACCGTGCCCGACTCCGATCGCAACAGCGCGTTCTGCACCCCGAACGCCCCAAAATACTCCATCATCGCCATCCCGCCCTTGAGGAACGAAAGGTTGTGCTCCTCCGTCACGGGATCGCCCGGCTTCTGAACCGCCGACGAAACGCGAGGCAGCCAAACGTTCAGCAGAAACCCGGTCGGGTCTTCAATCAGTTGATCGTACTCGTCCGCCCGCATGAACGCGTCATGCTGCGCCGGCTCGCGATACTGAAAGCCCATGTTCGCCGGAATATCGATGCCGGGTATTCCGTAGTACCGCAGCCCAATCGCCTGGGTCAGCCCGGTCCACACGTAGACCATGTTCCCGACCACCGCGTCCCAATCGAAATCGGCCGCACATTTCCGCGCCGCGCCGAACGCCTTCTGATAGTCGTGCGCCAACTCCTGGCAAGTGTAGCCCGCATAGACCCCCGTAAACTCGGCCACGAACGGCCGGATCGGGATCATGTCCGGCTTGCCATTCTGCATCGCCGTCACATACCGATTCAAACGATTCTGATAAAGAGCTTCCATCCGGTTTTCTCGCAGAATAACAGAACAAGTGATGAAGAGATTACGCGTCGAGCCCGGTCAGGTCCATCGCGACACGTTTGTTTTCCTTGATGATTTCTTCCATCGTCACGCGGCAGCCCCGCTGGCCGGCCTCGCGACCAAGAATGCACGTCAAACACCCGTCGACCGCGCGGCGAACCGTCGGATTGTCGAACTGCCCGTTCATGACCGCCTCATGAAACGTCGCGATGTTGCGCTTCGCGCCGTTCGGATACAAATCGACCACCTCTTGCGTGAATTCCTTCTGCTTGCGCACATGAAAATGAGCATTGCCCCAGTACGGTATCAGCGCGTGGCCCGTGGCGCTCAAAATTCGGCAATCCAACGCCCCGTCAAAACTATTCGGCAACCCGATCCCGGAATGCTCGTGGACCAACCCATCGGCATACTCGTAAACCAGCGAAACGATGTCGTGCGCATCGCCATGCGGATCCTTCCGGCCGATCCGCGAAAGCCCCATCGCCGAGACGGGCCGCTGCTTCAAAATCCACAACGCCGCGTCGAGCGCGTGAATGTCGAAAACGCCGATGTAGTCGTTGCCAATCGCGATGTCGTTGTCCCAAACATTGTCGCGCAGCCGGCTGGCAATCGTGGCCGTCTTCGGCGGATCGTCATGGCCGCCGCAAACGCCCACGGTCGATACCTTGGCGATCTTGCCCATCTCGCCGCTCCAAATCCGCTCGGCCACCGCACGATTCGCCGGATCGGTCGGCATCTGATAATCGACGAAAAACACCCGTTGCTTCTCCGTCGCCTTCGGACCCAACGCTTCGATCGTCAAGCAGCCGGGCACGTCAACCGCAACCGGCTTCGCCATGTAGACGTGCAGCCCGGCATCAACCGCCGCCGCGGCATGTTCCGGCAAAAAACCCGGCGGCGTCTGCAACACAACCGCCTCGATGCCGCTGTCAATGACTTTCTGATAGCCCGACAAACCCGAGAAACACCGGCTCTTGTCCACTCCCAACGCATTTCCGCGTGCCTCGGCAACGTCGGAAAAATAGTCGGCCACCGATACGAACTCATAACCGCCGTGTTCGAGGAAATACTGGCAGATCCAACTGCCGCGCCCGCCGCAACCCACCAGACCAATCTTGATCTTGCGCTGCGGCTTAGCCTCGTCGGCGGCAGCCAAACCCGCCATCGCCCCAAGCAGCGGCCCGGCCGCCATGACGCTGAACGTTCCACCCAAGAACTCGCGACGCGTAGACGCCGAATTGGACAACGCCTGTTCGATTCTCTCGTTCGACATATCGATCTCCCTTGCCTTGATGTATTGCAAAAAACAGTCCCCTCTCCCTTTGGGAGAGGGTTAGGGTGAGGGCTTGTGTGCCATGAGACACCCTTGCCGCCTCCCCAAACTCCACCCTACTCCCACCGAAAATCATCACCCCTCCAAACCCGCCCGACCCAGCGCCGCCCGAAGGTGCCCCAGCGCAGCCCTGTAATCCTGCGCCCCGACATACTCCAAAATCAGCGGTGCGTCGGGCGCGTGCTCCGCCGCCAACCTGACAAACTTGTCGTGGTCGACGTCGCCCTGTCCCGCCGGCACCCCGCGGTCAACGTGCAGCTTCCGATCCTTCGCGTGAATCGCGAGAATCCACGGCCGAAGCTGACCGAACATCTCCTCCTGGTCGTTCACCTCCAACAAATTCGCCACGTCCAGAAGCGCCTTGATGCGCGGCGAGTCGACCTCTTCGAGAAACACCCGAGTGCGCTTGGCCGATGCCAAAAAACCCCGATGGAACGGCTCGAAGATCACCGTCACGTCGTGCCGGTCCGCACGCTCCGCCAGTCGCTTCACCGTCTCGACCGTTTGCGCCCAGACCGGCTCCTGGAAGTAGTACGGCACCTCCGGCTCGGGTCCGGCCGATTGATAGTGGCCCGCCTCCGTGACGAGAATGCCCACGCCCATCGATCGGGCAATCCTCATCATGGCCTCGAAATAATCCAGATTCGCCTGCCGCTCGGCTGCGTCCGGATGGATCAAATTCGTGTACACGCCGAGACTGTGAATGCTGATCCCGGCCGATCGGTAGTCGTCGGCGATGGCCTTGCATCGGTCGTCGGTCAGGCTCGACACGTCGCTCCGGCCATTGTAAGCCCAATACCGGCTATCCGACTGGCTCAAAAACAACTGAACCGTCTGGATGCCCTCCTTGGCCAACTCCTGCGCAAGCTGCCGATTCGTCCACTCGCCAAACCCAAACGTCGCCACGCCGATCGTGACCTTTTTCTTCGGCGTCGACTCCGCCGCGCGAACCCATCGCGCCCCACACGAGATCGTTGCCGCCGCCGTCGCACCCACGGCCATCGCCTCGCGGCGATTCATAATCCGTCGCTGTTCGGACATCGTTTGCGCTCCAGTGGTCCGCGTCATGACTTGGCCGGAAAAATCCCGCGCAAATATTCCCGATTCGCGATGCAATCGGCCACCACGCCGTTCGGCGTCGCCGCTTCCAGGTGGATCCAGCCGTCGAATTCGATCTCATCGAGCGCCTTCCTCACCTCTCGGAAATCGATGCGGCCCTGTCCGAGCCGATGGCCTGCGTCCTTGAAGTGAATCTCGCAGATTTGCGGCCCAAGTTGGCGAATCTCCTTCAAGACATCGCGACCCCGGTCGGTCGAGTTGCCAACGTCGTAATACACCTTCACGGCCGGCGAGCCGATCCGATCGAGCATGCGCAAATGATCCTCGGCGCTCATCCAATTCTCCAAGCCGACCGTCACGCCATGCTTTTCAGCCTTCTTCGCCGCCTCCTGAAAAACCGCCACCGCATGGTCGATGCCCGCCGCGTCGCCCATCTCCAACTCGAAACACGCCGGCATCGTCACCTTCATGCCAAGCGCCGTGCAGACGTCGATGCTATCCAAAAGCCACTGCGCGGCACGCGGGTCCGACTTGATCGGCGCCTCCCAAAACTCGGCCTCCCCCAGCGACGCCAACCCAACGCCCGTCCGCTGCGACGCCTCGCGATACGCCTGCTGCACCTCGGGCCGACGCAAGTGCATGTCGTTGCCGATCGTGCCCATGTCAACCTGAACGCCGTCCAGGCCAATCTCCTTGGCCACGTCGAGAGCCGCCGGATCGCTCCGCTTTCCCAACGTCCAATCGCACGCGCCAATCCGAAAACCGCGCGAACACGCACCAGCCAACAACGGCGCCAGCGGAGACGCTGCCCAAACAGCCGCCGCCGCTTGCCCCGTCCGTAACATCATCGTTCGACGGTTCAATCGATATCGCGTCATACGAACTCCTCGTCGTGGTTTACCAAGCCTTCGTCGTCCCAGGCATCGCGCAGGCGTAAATGCCATTGGCGTCAGGATGAACCAACGTATCGGCATCCCAAGCAAGACTCTTCGGCGTCAAGTCAAGTTGCGAGCCCATCGCCTCGTCCCACGTAACCAGCTTGCCCGAATAGGTCGCCATCCGCCCAAGAATCGCGGTCATCGTGCTCTCCGCCGCCCAATCGCATTCGTTGTACGGCTCGCCCGCGCGTATCGCCGCGAACAACTCGTCCATCTCCACCTGATGGCCATCGGGACCCTGATTCCATCGCACCGGCTCCTCGCCAGTGACCGAGAGAACGCTATGACCGTGACCTTCGATGGCGGCCGTCCCCTTCGTCCCATGCGCATGCTGCGAGAACGAATCCCAGCAGCCCGGAATCTGGCGGCAATAGCTGAACATCTTCAGTCCGCCGGGATACGTGAACTCAACCGCGTGATGGTCGAAAATCTCGCCGACGTCCGGACCCACGCACACCTGCCGGCCGCCCATGCCTTGGGCCTCGATCGGATGTGCTTGGG
>JAEWUR010000397.1 GCA_023397045.1 Planctomycetota bacterium | reverse complement strand
GTCGTGGGGTGCGTCGCGCAAGGTGTTCTCCGCGTCGGCAGCCTGATTGTCCGGCCGCCACTTCACCAAAGCGACATCCATCAGCCAGAGGGTTTGAGCCGGGACGTTGCGAACGCCCGTGCCGAAGGCGGTCAGCAGCGTGCCGTCGGGCAAGATGACGTTCGAGGTCGATTGGGGTGACCCCCAACTATGCCGATCCCCATCCATGACCGAGCTATTGGACGCCAAGATGTATTTGTGGTCGAGGTCCCACGTCAGGCCGTTGTCGGTGCTGACGACGGCTTCGACGCCAAATCGGCTGCGGCCGTCCTTGGCGGCAACATAGCCGTTGCGGACGACATAGGTCATGACGATGTTGCCGTTCGGCATGACAACCATGTGGGGATGGTGCCGCCCCCAGGCGTACAGACGATTCAATTCCGACCACGTCTTGCCGCCGTCTTTCGAGACCGACGTGGCCAAGCCCGCGTATTGGTCATCAAAGCCAACGAGAAATTGTTCTGGATTGTCGGTCCGGCAGGCAGCGACGAGATCGCCGTTCTCTGCTCGACACAAGACGACTTCGCTTACGCCGGTCCATTGCGGCACGTCGATTTCCCGACTCCACGTCTTGCCCTGGTCCATACTGAATCGCAGACACGCCTGCGAGAAATAATTCGCCGTGCCGAACTCACCACTTTGTTTGTAACGGGTGTCGATCAGGTGGAGACCGTTCCCTTCCGAGGCCCGCACGGACAGCATCGGATCCCACTGATACATCTCTTTTCCATCCGAACCCAGGCCCACCGGGGCATAATCACTCCACGTTTCGCCAAAATCGGCACTGAACCAATACCGGGTTTCGGTGCCCATGATCAGTCGGCCGTCGCCCAAGTAGGTCAGTTGGGTCGCGCCGCCGAGGTCGGGATCACCCGCCGCATTGGCGTGCAACCATGTCGGCCTCGTCCACGTCCGGCCAAGATCGTCGCTGAACACCTTGATGGCTTTCGTATCGGGCTTGTCGACCGACGCCGCGAGGAGCAATCGCTTTCGCTCGGGCATATAGACGAGATAGGGCATCTGTGAATTGTTGTATTCCCACGTGCCACCGATGAGAAAGAGTTGCGAGGGCAAAGCCCGGCCCGCCGCCGATCCATTCCGATGGACCACGCCGTGCTTCTGCCATGTACCGCGAGTCCACGGAACGCCGCGCGGGTCGAACTTCGAGTCCAAATCGCAGGGCAGCCGCGAATCGTCGGCGGCCGAGGTCGAGCGGCCAATCGGCGTGTTCGGCAGTTGCTCGGCCAAAGCCCCGCGATCGATCATCCCGCACGTCGTCAATAATGCGGGAATCAACATCCATTGGAAAGAACAACGCCAAAAACGGTGCCTTCGCATTGCCATCACCTCTTTCGTTCGTCTTGGCGGCCGCCAAGCATCAGTTCTTGCTTCATCGAATTCCAACGCGTGCCCATTTGACGTCCGTCCTGTCGGTCGATGCGCCACAGTAGTATACGATCACAACGTCGCCATTGCGAGCGCGAGCCGTCATGGGCAAACCGATCGAATAGGCGGCGAATTCGGTCCACGCGTCCTGCATCGTATGCTTATCACGGGTCTGGCTGCCAACCGCCGGTTGCTCGAGGACGACCTCCGACGCCACCGGCCACGATCGACCGCCGTCATGGCTGGTTCGCACCTTGATCTGCGGCGCACCGACGCGGTCGACGTAGGCCAGGGCAATGGATCCGTCGCCAAGCGATTGCGGCGGGGCCGGTTGTCCAGGAATGCCCGTATCCCAGGGTTGGGACCATGTCCGGCCGTTGTCGAGCGACTCGCAGGCATGGATGTTCTGGTAGGCCGCCGATCGACGGTCAAACGTCCAGAAGAGATCCAATATCCGGCCGTCGGAAAGAAGTCCGGGCCGTTGGTCCCAATAGAACGTCCGGCCCTCGGCATCGCCCGCAACCACCACATGATCCGGCCACGATTCGCCATCGTCTTGCGAGAACATCATCACGGCGCCGTGGCGCCAGGGCGACGCGTCGTAATAGGTCTTGTTCAGCTCGAACTGACACGCCAGATGCCCGTTCGGCAGCGACAACACGGGGCCGGTGATCGGCGTTGGGCATGTGAACGGCGCGGTGTCGACCAAACGCGGCTCCGACCATGTCGCGCCCTCGTCGTCGGAAGTGGCCAGGAAGATGCGAGAGTCGAGCAGCCCTTCGGTCGCTTCATTAAAATAGGGGAGCGAAGGGTCGGAACAGTCGACCCAATAGAGAGCGGCCAAAACTCGTCGACTGCCGATCGCGGTCATCATGGCCGCCCGAAACTCGCCCCGCACGCCGCCGATCGCTACCGGTGGAAACGGATCGGTCGGGTCGCTCCACGATTCCCCCTCGTCATCGGAATAAACGATGAGGCTTCGCTGATTCGCGGTCGCCCCTTTCGTCGGCGCGGCTCGATAGGAACAAAGCCAACGTCCGCTGGGTAACACGCAGATTTGCGGAAACGCGCAGCTCGGTGAGTCGGCATTCGGTTTTTCGGCCGTAACCGTACCCCGAGCGATAATCTTAATCGAGTGCATGGTCGTTGGGAGATAGTCTAAAGGGTGGGAACATTGCGGACATACCATGTTGGCACGAACCAACGTTTGCCAACGATGTCGCTAGCGACGCGGCTTGCGAGAGCGGCGATTGCGGACGACGGCGATCATGGCGAGCCCAAGCCCCATCATCGCGGCGATGCCGCCGCTGCTCGGTTCGGGCGCGTGAGTCGCCGCCTGGATGCCCTCGAACCATGTGCTGGCCACCTTTTCATATCCTGCCACATTGGGGTGGATGATATACGAGTACAGACTCGCGTCGCTCGATCCGTCGGACAACACGAAATTCGAATATTGATCGACGGTGCTGATGTGGTAGCCTTGATCCGAGTAGGCAGGGACCAAGGTATCGGTGATGTACGAGTTGTAGTTGCTCACCGAATCGGTGAGGCTGCCGTCGACATACGGATGGATTTGTGCGACGATCAATTTGACGTCCGGCGCCGTTGTCAAGATCGTATCGACCAACGCATGGATCGAATTCTTGGCATCCACTGGGTCGCCGCCGTTGCCATACCGTGCAATATCGTTGATGCCGATCATCAGAAGCACAATGTCGGGATGGTCGGCGTTCAATGCCGCGACAACGCCAGGGTCGTAGCCGTTGCCATTAAGGATATCGCTGATGACCGATCCGCCGTAACCGCGATGGGCGTCCTGTCCCACGGTACGCAGATCGGGGCCGACGATGGCCGGTGGGACGCCATACGGCGCACCATTCCACGGCTCCGGCGAACCGCCGACGAACTGGAAGTCGTATCCGGCGTCGGTCAACAACTCGTACAAGTGACCGCGATAGCCGAACGAAAACGGTACGTTCCATTGCGAGTCGGTCGTGCCGGCCGTGATCGAATCGCCCAGCGGCATGATGCGGATCGGATCAGCCGCCGAGGCGAGGCTTCCCATCACCCCGGCCGCGACCACTGCCGCGAAGAAGCGACACGACGTTCGTGCGAAGCAAAGGTTGAACCACATCGCCAGAGATCGGCCTAAACAAATTGTCATTGTCATGTTGCTCATTCCTTGGTTATGCCTGGTTGCGGAGGTGCATAGGTCCCGTCGGCGCCGGCCCGGATGGGGGCAGGCGTGTCGGCGGTCATGTGGTCGATGTCTGCGACATATTGGAAGTTGGATGCGATGGCCTCTTCCCAAGTGACGAACGCGCCGGTGTGTGCCGCCATCTTGCCCATAATCGTCGCCATGTTGGCCTCGGCGGCACGGCGAGCCTCATTGTGCGGCTGGTTCTGCCGGATAGCGTCCACCAATCGCTGCCATTCCTCGCGGTAAGGGCTCGGCGTTGCCTCCTTGTACTCCCACACGAGGTCTTCGCCCGCCATTCGTTGGCTCCGATAGATGCGCGGTTTCGGGTTGGCCAGGTTGGTCATGATCACGGCCGACCCCTTGTTGCCGTGTGCAAAATCGCTGTAGGTTTGCCAGCAATCGTTCATGTGGCGCGAGAAGGCGAACAGCTTGGCGCCATCGGCAAATGTGTATTCCACCGCATAGTGATCAAACAGGTTGCCTGCCCCGGGATAACATTGGCCGCCAAACCCTTGAGCCGACACCGGCCAGGCGTTTTTTGCCCAGCAGGCAACGTCGACGTTGTGACAATGCCAATCGTTGTGAAAACCGCCGGCGAGCCAGTTGAAACCCGTCGCACGTTGGATCTGGAACATCAGTTCGTTGACGTCCTTCGGGCACGGCGACCAATGATGGGCCGGCTCGCTGCGGTAGATTCGCAGCGTGTGCAGATCGCCGATGGCTCCGTCGTGGATCTGCTGGATCACCGCCTGCCTCGCCCTGCAATGACGCCACATGAAGCCGGACGCCACCTTGAGGTCTTTCTTTTCCGACGCTTCGGCCGCCGAAAGCAGTCGGCGCACGTTCGGCGCATCGACGGCAAACGACTTCTCCATGAAGACGTTCACCCCCTTCTGGACGGCGTATTCGAAATGGAGCGCGCGAAACGCAGCATGCGTCGTCAACAATGCGACATCGCCGGGTTGAAGACAGTCGATCGCCTTCCGGTACGCATCGAATCCGAGAAAGCGGCGGTCCGGCGGCACATCGACCTGATCCGGAAACTCCTTGGCCAGATTGTCCAAACTCGCTTGCATGCGATGTTCAAACAAATCGGCCACGGCCACAAGCTTCACCGGACCGCCCGTTGTGGAGAACGCGTCGGCAACGGAGCCGGTCCCGCGAGCGCCGGTTCCAACCAGCGCTAGCCGGATGACGTTCTCGCCCTCCGCGTGGCAACGCGGAATGGCGCTCGCCATCAGCGAGGAGACTGCCAAGGCTTTGCTCGAAGTCTTTAAAAAGTCGCGCCGTGATTTCGAGACGCCCCGTGTTGTGCGAACAGCATCGGTCATCGAGAGTCATCCTTTCGGTTGCGTATGTGGCTGTTAATCAAGGCTCCGAGATAACCGTCGCACACGCCG
>JAEWUR010000393.1 GCA_023397045.1 Planctomycetota bacterium | reverse complement strand
ATTCCGATCAGACCGTTCCGTTCCTCCAGAACGGCCAGGCAATCCGGGACCGTTACGTGGCGCTCGGAGGATCCATCGAGTTGGTCATTGTCGTTGGAAAGGGGCATGAAGAGGTTGCCGAGTTTTTCGAATCGCCGCGGTTGTTGGAGTTCATCAAATCGCACGTGGCCGTAGAAGAATCGTTCAGCAACATGCACAGGCCGCAAGGCAGCGGGTCGCACAAGTTGGCTTTTGTCGATAACTTGCGTTATATTAGTGGAATTGAGGCCAAACCATGAACTCGCATCGACAAGGCGGTTTCCGTTCACCCTCAGGCGCTTTTACGCTCGTGGAACTGCTTGTGGTGATAACGATCATCGGCATTTTGATTGCATTGCTGCTGCCTGCCGTCCAAGCGGCACGAGAGGCCGCGCGACGGATGAGTTGCAGCAACAACTTGAAGCAGATCGGTTTGGCGATGCACGGCTACCACTCGGCGCACTCCTCGTTTCCGCCGGGCTTGGCATGGTCAACCAGAGGCGGCTGGAGCTATATGTACTTCATCCTTCCCTATGTGGAACAGGCCGCCCTGGATGAGGCCTACCGCAAGGAGGCGGTCGCATTCACGATTGACGCGGACGCTCCGAGGCTCTCACTCTTGAATTGTCCCTCGTTGGATTTGACGACGGTCGTGATGCCGGTTACGGGGGCGCCTGGCGCGGCAAACGCCCTTGCCTATGTCGGCGTCCAGGGTGCGAACCGCGATGGCACCTGCCCAACACCGAGCAACGCACAGTACCCGGTGCTGCCCACGCCCGGTTGGGGCTGCGGCGGCGGTGGCTACGCGAATACCGGAATCCTCTATCCGATGAGCGGGGTGCGAATGGGGGAAGTCAAGGATGGAAGCAGCAACACACTCATGATCGGCGAGATCGCCTGGGACTGCGGCCTGGTCGGTTGGGTTGGCTGGCCGCGCGGATGTGACGATGGAAACGGCGGCACCTACGCTACCAAGAATGTGCTATACGCGCCGAACTTTGCGAAATCCACGCTGGTCTCCGGCGGTGTCGCAATGTTCGACGACGTTAGTTTTGGAAGCAACCATCCCGGCGGTTGCCAATTTCTGGCGGGCGATGGCTCCGTCCATTTTCTACAAGAAAACATCGAGATGAACCTATATCGAGCGCTGGCCACAAGGGCGAGCGACGAATCCGTTCAGATTCCATAGATGATGTCACAATCCCATACTCCTATTCGCCGGATGTGTTGCTTTCGGCGGCAATGTGTTGCAACGGTTTGCATGGTTGTCTCGGTAACAATGGGCTGTTCCAGCAACCATGATGCATCGACGACGCGCGTTGAAGGGCGAATCACCTATCGCGGCGAGCCGGTAGGCCGGGGAGTGGTCCATTTCGTTCCATTGGACGGTCAAGATCGAAAAGACCTTCAACCGGCCGCGGCAGCATTGCAGGCCGACGGCGCTTATCGTCTTAGCGCCAGTCGGAATGTCGACGGCGTGCTGCCCGGCAATTACGCCGTCGCCGTGGTCGCCTATCGCAACCCGCTGGCTCTTCCGGGAGAGAAGATCGAGTATGCCGTGCCTGTCAAATACGCCAATCCCCACACGAGCGGATTGACGGCCACAATACCGCAAGACGCCGGTCCGCTCCGGCTCGATTTTGACCTGAGCGATTGACACGGCCGCGTTTATCCCACCTTGCGATTTGCGATCCAACCACATCACCGCTTGTCCATGAACTTCCTTCCAGGAGACACGATCATGCTAAGTCGCCAGGCGCGACTCGACATTCTTGCAGCCGCTTTCTCGGTCGTTGTCGCATCGCTTTGTTCAATGGCCCATGCCGAGACGACTATCGTCATGCCGGGCGACCTGCGCCACGATGCCGGAATATCCCTGGCCGTGAGGGATCTCACGTCGGCATTGATGGCAACGGGCAAGGATGTGACGACGCATGAGGTCAACGCCGACAAGACGAGCCCGGCGGGCGATCGGATTGTGCTGCGGCTGACTGACGAGATTGCGACAAACGAAAATGGAGAGAAATCGAACGAGCGATTCGTCATCGAACCGCAACAGACCGCCGGCGAACGACTCGTTGCGATCCAAGGCCAGCGGCGTGGCCTGATGTACGGCACTTTCAAGCTCGCCGAACGGGTTCGATTGGGTGACGATCCCTGGCAGGTGAAGCTAGACTCGACGCCGGCCTTCCCGCTTCGAATATTCTCCGAGCAAGGACAATTGCTCGATATTCCCGACAAATCCTACTACGCCGACGAGTCGCCCTACGTCAACGAGCAACGGCTTCGAGACGAGACCGATCAACTCAAGCAGCTTATGCGGCACGTAGCGTCACTCGGGTTCAATGCCTTCTGCATCTTGCACCTGAATGTCGAGGAATATATTGATTATCGCTACCTCGACAAGGAGGTATACGCGGCTGACGATCCGCACCGAGTGCGATCGCCGATCTTCTGCAAATACCTGAAGGAGCTATGCGACGAGGCGCATTCGCTGCATATGGAGTTTCATTTGCAGCTTTACGAATTCATTCATCCGCCGCGACTGGCGGAATTATACAATCTCGACTTGGATCATCCCGATCTGGCGACCGTTTTGAACGCCCGATACAAAGAGCTGTTCGAACGTGTTCCTGTGGACCGGATCATTGTCACGGCCGGCGAACAAGCGCCCCGCTGTGGCTATGTGCCGAGACTGTTTTGGGGCGGTAGCCCCGAAGAGAACCGGGCCAGAGCCGGAAAGATGGCGAAGCTATACCACAACGCCTGCGAGGCCGCCGGCGGCAAGTGCATTTTCCGGCTTTGGCACGTCGCCCCGTTTGCCGAGGCGGCCGAGGTCTTTGCAATGGCCGGGCCTAACGTGACCTTTGAGACGAAGCACACGGGCGGTGATTTCTTCATCAGTTTTCCATTAACGAACATCATTGCCAACGGATTGACGAAGAAACAGCCCACCGTTGTCACATTTGACACGTTTCGCCAATACGATGGATGGTCGCGATTGTTCTGCTTCATGAAACAATGGGGGCCGCGAGTTCAGGCCTGCCGCGACAATGGAGTCATCGGCATCAATGCCTGGGGCCCCTGGTCGCCGGCCTGCAATGTCCGCGATATTCCCGGCATATCCTGGGCAGGACATTGGAACAGCTTCCGCACTTTCCTGCGCGGCTTCACTCCAGGGCAGGCCCATGTCTACCTTCTCAGCCGCTTGGCATGGGATCCCGATGCCGATGTCGCGCAGATCGCGCGCGACCTCTGTGCGTTGCATCTCGGTCGGGCAAATGCCGAGTATGCCGCCGATGCGTTGATGGCCACCGAAGACGCCTTTGGCGAGGAATACGTCAAACAGGCCCATCCATGCTATCTGCGACTGGCGATGCTCTATCAACCGCGTGACGCCGCGTTGGATGCGGCGTATTCGGCCAACTCGCTGGATGACATTCTGGCGAGCAACGCCCGGGGACTCGACGCCGTCGACCGCATGGAGCAAGCGTTTTCGAGGACCCATGCCGCTGATGCCCCGAATGCCGATACCTACCAACGATTCGAGGAAGGAATTCAGAAAACCGCGCTTTATTTGCGTACCTTTTACACACTGCGCGAGGGTTTTTGGCGATCTCATGCCGCTAAGACATTGGTGGGCAACGAGAAAGACGCCAATTCAGCCGCATTGACTGATTTGCGTTCACGGCTGAAGTCGCTTTTTGATCAGTGGCATCGTTGGCCGGAGGAGGCGGGGTTTTGGCGTGTGACCTACCGTTTTGGGAAACCGCCGGAGGCATCCTACCGGTATTTTGAGGTGTGGAATAGCGAGGAACACCGAACGATGGAAACCGATGCGGAGCGTTTTGGCAAGGACAAGTGACGGCAACAATGAAAGCGAATCACAAATCGATGATGTCACGACTGCTTCTGGGGATGGCATGTGTCTTTTTTTCGTTCGGGCATGCAACGGCCAATGGGCCGACGCCCGATGAAACGCGGCAGGATTGGCCGCCGATCACTCGCGAAGCCCGTCCCGCGGCTTATTGGTGGTGGATGGGCAGCGCGGTCGATCGCGAGAACCTCACCCGAGAACTCGAACGATACCATGCCGCCGGGATGGGCGGCGTGCATGTCGTTGCGATCTATGGCGCCAAGGGATGCGAAAATCGCTACATCCCGTATCTCAGCCCGCAATGGATGGCCATGCTGGAGCATGCCGTTCGCGAGGCCGAACGGCTCGACATGTTCGTTGACATGACGACGGGCAGCGGTTGGTGTTTCGGCGGACCAGACGTGCCGTCCGAAGACCAATGCGCACTGGTAGACCTTTCGACGCTCAGCCAAAAACCGAGCCAATGCCCGGTCAAACGAGCCGCACCGGGCGGTGAAGGTTTTATGATCAACCCGTTCTATGGCAACGCGATGCGGCATTATCTCGACCGGTTCACGAATGCCTTCGACTCATATCCCGGCCTAAAACCTCGGGCGATGTATCACGATTCGTTCGAATACAACTCGAATTGGTCGCCCGATCTGTTGGACGAGTTTGCCAAACGCCGCAGCTATCGACTTGAGGACAAAAAGCAATTTCTTTTGAGCGATGATGCGAGCGATCATGCCGCCCGGGTGAAATCGGACTATCGAGAGACGCTGTCGGACTTGATGATTGAGAACTATCTGCCCGTTTGGGTCGCGTGGTGCCGTGAACGTGGAATCCGTACCCGATATCAGGCGCACGGATCGCCCGCCAATCTGCTCGATCTTTACGCGTTGGCCGACATTCCGGAAACCGAGATGTTCAATCGCGATCGGAGCGTCTTGGTCTCGAAGTTCGCCTCGTCGGCCGCACACGTATCCGGCCGGAAGCTGGTCGCTTCGGAAACGGGGACGTGGCTCAAGGAACACTTCACCGAGACGCTGGCCGACGTGAAGGATCTGGTGGATCTGCTCTTTGTGTCCGGCATCAATCATGTTTTCTATCATGGCACGTGCTATTCGCCCGATGATGCAGCTTGGCCTGGCTGGCTTTTTTACGCTTCGACCGAGATGAATCCGCGAAATCCGATATGGCGCGACGTGCCGGCGCTGAACGCCTATGTGGCCCGGTGCCAGTCGGTTTTGCAGGCAGGCCATCCGGACAACGATATCCTGCTCTATTGGCCCATTCATGACCTCTGGCACAACGCCGGTGTCACCTCGGCGATTAACTCCGCCGGCTTGGCCGAGCGCCTGACGGTTCATGAGCGCGGATGGCTCGAGAATCAGCCGATTGGCGCGGTTTCCCATACGCTCTGGGATCATGGCTACACGTTCGACT
>JAEWUR010000359.1 GCA_023397045.1 Planctomycetota bacterium | reverse complement strand
GCCCGTGAGGGAGACAATCGACCGGATATCGTAGCCGAGAGGATACAAATCTGTATTCAAGGTGACGGTGACGACGGCACCGTCGTTCGGATTGAAGGTATCGGGGGTATACACCATCTTGACATCACCGTTGACGTAGGCCGTCCCATCATTGAGCTTCGATAGGTTGCTTTCCCATCCGATCTCGCCCGCGGTCAACTCGATCTTTGACAAAGTCGGCTGTCCGGCATTGATTAGGTCATCTTCCGAAGTCGTGAAGGTCTGGTAAGGGCCGTTCTGCCAGTTGCAGAGAACGCGATTGGCCGGTTGGTCAGGCATCTTTTTTACAAAAGAAACGGCGTCCGATTCGGTCGGTTTGGTGACGATGGCCGTGACATCGTTCCGAGGGCCGACGGTGAATGCCGATTGGCCTCGTGTGATGCGTTGGGGCGTTCCAAACGGGCGGCCGTCTTGTTGGCGCACGACTTCGACGGTTCCATCGAAGACGTGTACCGTGCTTTGGCCGTCCTTCTGAACTTCCACGCCGAATTGGGTTCCGAGATCCGTGATGATGGCCATCGGCGTCTTGATGAGAAACAGGGGCAACGATCCGGCGCCGGATTGCGCCGTCGCGATCTGGCTGGTCGCATTCTTTTGTTTTTTCTGCACGGTTGCCGTGAGTCGGCCCGCCATCAAAAAGCCGGCATTCGGCGAAATGACTTCGTAGGCGGCCGGTCCCTGGAGAATGACCTTTGAGCCGGTCTCGTAGGTGATTTCCATCAGGCCCGAAGCCAACTCATACTTGTGTCCCAGGGCAACGTTGCGCGATTTCGCGGCAATCCCATTCCACCTGCAATCGACCATCTCCGTGATCCGGCCGACAATGTCTGCCTTCGGATTCACTTCGGGCTGGCAATGGGCCGCAGTTGACGGACGATTGTCGGCGAGCTGCTCGTCACGGGAAACATACGTGAACCTGCCAATCAGCGCTCCGATTCCGAGAATCAACGTCGCAATCAAATACGCCACCGGCCAGCCGGAGGAGAGGTAGGTGAGCGGGGCGTGAAATGGGGTGGGGAGGAAGCCGGGAAGGATGGGAGCCCCGGTTCCCCCTTTATTCATGGCACTACCGTGAGAACCAAGGTCGAACGTCTTAATATCTCCACAATTGAGGGCAAGTCCTTCATTGGAATTTGGAGACACGGCCTCTTCAGAAGCAACCGTCATCAACCGAAGCGAGGCCGCGCTCGAGCGGTCTTCATCATGCGATTCTCGGAACTCGTCTGTACCGGCAATCCATCGACGCAAGAAAAATCCGTCAAGAATCGTTTGCAGATAGACCTGGCAGGCTGCATCACTTCCGCAAACCAGCCCATCAAGGCGCTCGATTTCTTCAGGCCCAGCATCACCGCTGAGGCAAGCAAGAGTTAGGGAATGTACTTCATCAAGCAGATTATCGGGAAACGGTGACGTCATCGAACCGCCTCCTTCTGCTGCGCATCCTCGATGCAACGATATAGATTACGTCGTGTCCGGAGAAGGGCCTTACGTATAGAGTCAGTCTTGCGGCCAAGTTGCGAGGCAACCCTTCTCACCGAATCGTCCGCAATGCAGCAACGCCATAACAGATTGCGTTGCCATTCCGTGAGCTTCTTGAAACAATCTTCAAGAAATGTCAATCGCGCATCCGACTCCGTGGCCGCTTTTGCGAACGTCGCGGATACCCGATCAATGAAGTCCTGGCTAAAACGAACTCGCGAACGAGCAGTGCGGGTGCGAAAGGCCAGCACTTGATAACGCGCGATTACGCACGCCCAGGTACCAAAGTCCTTCTGCCGGTCATATGTATCAAATTGCTCCCAAAGTCGAAGCCTTGTTTGCTGAATAATATCCTCGGCATCGTTCCAATTTGGCACCATTGCCAACACATAGCCACATAGACGGCGTTCGTGCGCGGCGAGCAGTCGCATGAATTCGATCGCGTGAGCATCTGGGTTAGTGTCGGACACCGTCAAATCTCCCGGGGCAATCCTCTCTACCAATAGTAAACACAACTCCCCGGAAACGGGACAATAAAAATCGAAACGGCAAAATATTTCGTGGCCGCTGTCCGCATCTGTGCTTGCGTCTGCGTCACTAAATCGCACCACAAAACGAGTTACATCTCTCGATTACGCGCAAAACCGGAAACGCAATTGGCCCCCCAGAGGCACTGTACGGAAAATGCGACGGTAGTTAGATAGCGTTTGCCCTACAAGCGTTTTTGGCATCTGCAAAACGGTTGAAGCTGCGTTTGGCTGCCTAGTTTGTCCCAATATTCGGACTATTTGAGAATATTCCCGCCATCGGTGGCCCCGGCAGACTCCCAATCGCCGCTAATTGTTCACCCAACTCCAATGGGTATACACTCCAAGACGCAGTGGCATGCGGATGCTGGGCTAGACGGTTTGAACCTGTAACCTGGTTCCTTAGACCGATTTTAGAATCGCCCAAAGCTAAACGGCTGTAGGTAGTTGCGGCGACGCCCGAATGGCGACGTGATTGGATCGGCTTCGTTCAATTTAACATGGCGTCTTAACCCACCCGGGCGAGGTAAGAAGCCAACGCCATACACCAGGTCGGTGAAACCAAGGTCCGGCTATTTTCCCGAATTGGCCGATAGTAGCCACAATACCGGCAATAGGTTTGGTACTTCTCAGTCATTGCATCTTGCGATACGTCATCCAGGTTCTTGATCGCTTGATTCAGCCCGAAGATCCGGTCGATCGCGCCGGCGACAGCACAAGGATAAAACCCATTGAAGTTGAGACTCAGGCCACAATGGCCCGACACGCTGCAACCCTCGAAACGGTGTGCTGCCGACCAAACAGGATCCACATCCACCATCGCCACGCATGGGGCGACGAAGTCCGGATGCGCGTTGCCCGACTTATGCGAGTTTAGAACGTGCAGGAAGGGAAACGCAGCGGCAAGCTCTGCCAACCGCCTATTGGTATGCTGACCGAAACCATGCGTCGCTATTGTCAAACTCATTTGGGGGTTTTCTTTGGCCCGGTACTGGCCGATCCGGCCAATAATAGCGTCCAGGTCAGGATGTGTGGTTGGCTCGCCGCCGACCAGAAACCAGGCTTTCCAAGGATATTGCAGCCGAATGGAATCCTCGATCAGTTTGTCGATCTGCTCAATGGTGATATTTTCCTCGGGTCTTCCCGGCGCGATGCCGGTCATCCGGTTACAGTTCACACAGTCCATTCCACAAACATACGTGA
>JAEWUR010000273.1 GCA_023397045.1 Planctomycetota bacterium | reverse complement strand
GCCGTTGAAGACCAGGACGTAGCGGCCGTCGGCCGAGAGCATGGGCTGCGCGCCCAGGGCAACGCCGAGGTCGAGACGATGACCTACATGGCTCGGGCGTATCGTATCGCCTACAGCCAAGCCAAGGACGTGCTCGTTCTTCAAGGTGATGGGCGAAGCGACGCCGAGTTGTTCCAGCAAACGCAGCCCGGCGCACCGGCCGACCGGACCGCCGCCCAGCAGATCCACTATTGGCGCAAGACCGGGCAGGTGAACGTCATCGGCGCTCGATCGTTCCAGATCGGGCAGCCGCCGGGCGATAACTGGAAACGATAGACTCACTGAAAACAGGAAAAAGGGCGATGCGGAGGGCGCAGCGATGACCTATTCTTGTGATGATGGATATCGGCCACGAAACAGAAGAGAATAAGAAGAACCTCCGCGTCCTCTGCGGTGGAAATCTCCTTCTTTTTCTTGCTATCTGGGTTTTTCTTTTGTGTGTCGGGCGAAGTGCGATGCTTCGCGATCCCGGCAGCTTCTGGCATTTGGTCAACGGACAGACGACGTTGTCGTCAGGCCATGTGCCGCACGAAGACGTGTACAGCTTCACCTTGGGCGGCCGTCCGCTGGTTGACGACCAATGGCTGGCCGAGTGCGGCATGGCCATCGTCTACCGCGTTGCCGGTTGGGACGGCCTGTTGCTGCTGGCCACGGCGATCCTGGCGGCCGTTTATACGTGGATCGGTCGGCGGATGCTGCAAAACGGTCTGCATTGGCTTCCCGTTGGAGTCTTGTTGTCGCTTTTGTTTTTGATCGGATCGCCGCAATTCCACGTCCGCCCGCTGATCGTGACGACGGCGCTGATGGCGGTTACGTTTGCGTGGTTGGTCGACGTCGAATCGGGTCGGCGACGAGTCGGTCAACTCTGGTGGCTCGTGCCGATGTTCATCCTCTGGACAAATCTCCACGGCGGAGTCATCGGCGGCATCGGAACCGTCGGTCTTTGGATCGCCGGCCAAATTTTTTTACTGTTCTTCTGGGGAGATAAGCCGGAGGCGGCATCCATCTCCCCACTCCCGGGCACCGACCCAAAGGGTTGGTCGGCGGGAGAGGGGCCGGGGGTGAGGGCGGCATCGAAGTCCCGAAGAATTCTCGAATCACTCGCGTTACTTCTTGCCCTGCTCGCATCAACCCTGATCAATCCGTACGGCATCGGGCTGCCGCTGGATTGGTACAAAACGCTTTCGATGCCGTTGCCGAGTATTATTGTTGAGCACTTGCCGATGGACGTCACCGATCCGACCGGCGCGGCGACCGTGTCGCTCGCGATCATCTATGTCGTCGTGTTGGCTGGCAGCCTGCCTCGTCGGCCTCGCATCACATGGCTCATTCCGTTGATCTGGCTCGTGTTGGCGTTTCAACGCGTGCGCAACGCGCCGCTGTTCGCCTTGACCGCCGGAATCGCCCTGGCCGACATGCTGCCGTATTCCCGGGTCGGCGAGTGGATGAAAGGCCGCGACCTGCTCACCGCAGCCAAGACGTCTGTCGGTTGGCGGGCCGCAGTTGCTCCGATCTTGATTGTCGTCGCGGCTTTTGTTCTTCCGGCGATGGACGTTGGCCGCGGCTGGGCCGGCTTCGATCCGCAACGATGGCCCGTCGAACTGCTGCCTCAACTCGAAGAGATCAACGGCGCCAGCGAGGACGGCTCGCCGATCTTCAACGATCTGAATCTCGGCGGCTTTCTGATCTACCACGCGCCGCGACTACGGGTGTTCATCGATGACCGCTGTTCGCTCTACGGCACCGAGTTCCTTCAAAACTACCTCGAAGCTCGACGCGAGACGCCGGGGCAAATCGACCGGTGGCGGCAGAAGTATGGGTTCTCTTATGCCCTGGTCGAGGCAGGCGGCGATTTCGACAAGCATCTGTCCGCGTCGCCGGCGTGGTCGGCCGTGGCCCGAACGCCCGCGGCGACACTCTACCAGTATCGGCCGAAATCGACTACCATGAATCGATAGGCGCAGGTCGTGCGATTTGAGAATCGAAAGGAGCGTTGATGAAAATCCTGTTAACCGAAGACCAAATTCGCGAAGGCATCCGCCGCATGGCCGGCGAGATCCAGAAGCAATATGAAGGCAAAGAGATGACGCTCATCGGGGTGATGGTGGGCAGCGTCGTCCTGCTGGCCGATCTGATCCGCATGTTGGACGTCGCATTGCGAGTCGACCTGGTGCAAGCCCGATGCGATCGCGCGAAGGGCGTCTGCATGGGGCCGTTGGTCATCGACGAGGACCTGCTTTCGTTCGGCGTGCAAGGCCGGCACGTATTGCTGGTCGACGACATCTTTCACACCGGCCAGACGCTTTGGGACCTTATCCCGCAGATCGACGAGCTTGGTCCCGCCAGCGTGCGCAGCGCGGTGCTGCTACAAAAAGAAGGTCAAGCGAAGGTGAAGCTGAAGCCCGATTTCGTTGGGTTCACGATCCCCGACGAGTTCGTCGTTGGCTATGGCCTGGGTTATCACGACCACTACCGAAACCTACCCCATATTGCGGCGTTGGAGGCGGCCGATCGCGAACGGGCCTGACCGATGAGCGGCCCTTGCGAGGGGGCTTTGCTTGCCACTATACTATGGGTGTCGGATTGGCGGCGATGGCACCCATCTGCTATGATTACGATACGGGCTGCGTTTGCGGTCTGAACGGGTTCTTGGCGTCGTGGAGGGTGCGGAAGTGATTACAATTCGCGTGTCGGCTCAGGTGAATAGCGATCGTCGCGTGTTGATCACGTTGCCGCCCGAGGTGCCGGTCGGACGAAGCGAATTGACGGTGAGTATAGCAACCCCGCAAGTCGATGAGCCGCGGCGACCACGATCGAGTTTGGCCGATTGGGCCGAAGATCACGCAGAGCATTGGGGAGACCGGCTCCGTGCCACGGATGTCGAGGGTTTCACGGGCCGTGGAGTCTGAACGTGCCGAATCGACCAGTCCTGCTCGACACCAGCTTCATTTTGGCCCTTGAAAATCGCGACGATCCTCTGCACGAGAAGGCCAAGGTTCTCGCCCGAAATCTGGCGGAAGAAGACGCACTTCTCACGCTGCACTGGGGAATCATGTTGGAGATTGGAGACGGCTACGCGCGTGTGGAACGTCGTGAGAAAGGTTGTCAACTGCTCGACAAACTTCAGCGCGAGGAAGGGTTTCGAATTGTCCCGCTTACGGATTCTCTTCTGGCCGATGCGTTGGTCCATTATCGAGACCGTCCGGACAAGAGTTGGGGGTTGACCGATTGCATTTCGTTCGTGCTGATGCAAAAAGAAGGCATATCCGACGCCCTGACCGCCGACATTCACTTTCGCCAAGCCGGTTTTCGCGCCCTGTTGCTCGATGATTGACGTTCCTGTGCTAGAATTCTGATCATGCGCATCC
>JAEWUR010000271.1 GCA_023397045.1 Planctomycetota bacterium | reverse complement strand
TGTTCGGAGACTGTCCAGTGGACCACAACTGGTCGTACTATGTCAGCGGCGGCAATGTCTACCTAACCGCGGCTCCCGAACCGGGCACACTCATGCTCTTGGCCTTCGCCGGCTTGAGCCTGATTGTATACCTCCGGAAGAAACGTCACACACCGCGGCAACAACGTTGCCATTTGTGAAGTGTCCCTCAAGGTGACTCACATTTTCGGATTGAAAAACACCATAGAGTCATAATTGAGAGCATTCATCCGACATTTTGTGATGTCCGACGCTGCCAACCAATCCCTTCCCGCCTCTTAATCACGAGAGTCCTGCCATGATGAAAATGATGTTCTCTCCAAGTATTGCATCGCTGCTGTCGTTGATTGCGTGCCAATGTTGCTGCGCGACCGATGCGCCGGTGGCGATGCATTCGTCCACGGTTGTTTCCTTGGATGAATCGCCTTGGCTGATTGCGACCGATCCGCACAATGTCGGACGTGACGCGAAGTGGTGGGAGAAGCCTACGGCCGAGGCCAAAGCGGTTCGAGTGCCCGGCATCCTGCAGGAAGCGTTTCCCGCCTATCATGGCGTGGCATGGTATTGGCTCGATCTCACGCCGCCGGCCAATCCACATGACGGAGGACGATACCTCCTGCGATTCTGGAACGTCGATTATCTGGCCGATGTGTGGCTTAATGGCGTTCACCTCGGTCAGCATGAGGGGGCTTGCGAGCCGTTTGTGTTCGACGCGACCGACGCCGTTAAGCCGGGCGTCATCAACCATCTTGCCGTGCGAGTGCTGAATCCTACGAAGGAACCGATCGACGGCATCAAGTTGTCCGAGACGGCCCATACGGCAAAATCCCCGGAAGCATGGCAGGCAGGCCGAGGGGCCAACTGGGGCGGCATCACCGATTCGGTCGAATTGATCGTCGCGCCGGCCGTGCGCGTCGAAGACCTTTTCCTTCGCCCCGATCCCAAAACGGGCATGATCCGCGTGAAGATCAATCTGCGAAATGCCGGCAAGGAAACCGTTTTAGGCCATATCTCTCTCAACGTATCACCGGCCACGAACGGCGAGACTCTCCGCGCTGCACAACTCGACCAAACATTTCCGCCCGGCGATACGATGCTGGAGACGGAGCTCAAAGTCGACAGTCCTCGGCTTTGGGAATTAAACGACCCCTATCTATATCGCGTGACGGTCAGGGTGAACGCGGATTCATCGGCATCATTCGACGAACGCGCGGCCCGATGCGGATTCCGCGATTTTCGGCTCGAAAACGGCTATTTCCGGCTCAACGGCAAGCGGATATTCCTGAAAGGCTCGCACTCGGGCTGCGAAACGCCTGTCGGCGTGAGTGTGCCCCTCGATCCCGGCATGCTCCGCAAGGACTTGCTGAACAGCAAGGTGATGGGCATGAATATGGTCCGTTCGTTCACCGGTTTGGCATCGCGCTATCAAATCGAAATGTGTGACGAGATAGGCCTGATGGTCTATCAGGAGAACTACGCGAGCTGGTTCATGGAGCCGTCGCCCCACATGGCCGAGCGGTTCAATCGCTCGACGCTGGCGATGGTCAAACGTGACCGGAACCATCCGAGCATCGTGATCTGGGGACTTTTGAATGAGACGCCAGACGGGCCCGTGAAGGACCATGCCAGAACAACCTTGCCGCTGATCCGCCAACTGGACGACACCCGACTGGTCCTCTTCAACAGCGGGGCTCGCGGAGGAGCTTGGGGCGGCCATAGCCAACTCTATGCCAACCCAGGCGTAGGCGAGTGGGCCGACGATCTGTGCGACGATCATCCATATCTGCCGCTGCCCCACAATGCCGAGGTCATCAGCACACTACGAACTCTCAGTGACGGCAATAATCCCTGCTTTTTTTCTGAATATGGCATTGGCAGCGCCGTTGATCTGGCAAGGCTTACGCGCCGCTACGAGCAACTGGGCAACACGACTTGCGAGGACGCCGTCATCTATCGCGGGCTATACGACAAGTTCATGGCCGACTGGACCCAGTGGAATCTCGGCGACACGTTCGCCAATCCCGAGGATTATTTCCATCAATGCGTGGCGTGGATGGCCCCGTTGCGAAAACTTGGCGCCAACGCTATTCGAGCCAATCCGCACGTGATCGGCTATAGCGTCACGGGCACGCAGGACCAAGGCTTGACCGGCGAGGGGTTGACGTCCAACATCTTCCGCGAGTTGAAGCCGGGCGTCATTGACGCGATGTTCGATGCCTTCGCCCCGTTGCGTTGGTGTCTGTTTGTCGAGCCAATGCAGGTCTATCGGGGCCAGAAAGTCAAGCTCGAAGCGATGTTGGCCAACGAAGACATACTTGCGCCGGGCGACTATCCCGCGCGGTTGCAAGTGGTCGGTCCGCGCGGCCTGATCGCATTCGAGCGAATCGTCAACGTAAAGATCCCGGATCCCAAGGGTCAACCGGAACCGCCCTTCGCCATGCCCGTCTTCGCCGAGGATGTCGAGATCGACGGTCCCTCGGGCAAGTATCGCTTCGTGGCTACATTCGAGAAGGGCGCGGCTGCCGCCGGTGGCGAGGTGGAGTGCTACGTGGCTGACCCGGCCGAGATGCCCAAGATCGAAACCGATGTGGTTCTCTGGGGCGACGACGCCGATCTGGCGAAATGGCTTGGCGAGAAGAGCATTGCAATCCGTCCCTTTACACCGGGCATACAAATATCACGCGAAGTGATCCTTGTCGGCAATCAGGCAGCGTCGCAAGACACCGAGTCGTTCTCCGAACTTGCAAAACACATCGCCCGAGGCTCACACGCGATCTTCCTTTGTCCGACAGTCTTCAAGAAGGACAATAACCCGGTCGGTTGGCTACCGCTGATCAACAAGGGAACGCTGGCGCCGATGAACGTTTGGCTCTATCACAAGGACGATTGGGCAAAGAACCATCCGATATTCGATGGATTGCCAACCGGTTGCATCTTGGAGCATGCGTTTTTCCGAGAAGTTCTTCCCGGCGGGTGGCCACCGGGCTTCTGGGGCAATACTCCCAATGCGGTCTGGTCGGGCCAAGACGTTCCGGCCGAAGTGGTGGCTGGCTCAATCGATACGTCGCTGGGATATAACTCCGGCCTTACGGTCGCGGTCTATGATCTGGGGGCTGGTCAATTCACGCTCAACACGTTGCGCATCCGCGAGAACCTCGGCAAGGATCCTGTGGCTGAGCGTCTGCTGCGAAACATGCTCCGCCACGCCGGCAGCGATATCAACAAGCCTTTGGTCGACCTGCCAAACGAGTTCAATGAACAACTCCAAGCCATTGACTATAAGTGAGCCAACTCCGCCAACAACCTCGACAAGTGCCGAACTTCATCAACCTGCTGTCCTGGTCCAGCAAATCTTGATTGCAGAAGTGACGGAGACGAAAACCCCTCGCTAAGGTGATGGAAAACGCAGAAACAAGTCGATAACTTGACGATGCGACCGAACTGCCGGTCGAAAATGGCAGAGGATCTTTGACAACTTGGTTAACTTTGGAAGCCTTCGGTTCGTTGAGCGCGCACCGGTAGCATTGCCCCGTTCAATATGGGATTGTTCAGCCCGCTCGCTTGAGTGTGATAACGGGCAAATGTTTGTGGCCGCGATAGAAACTGACGTCTAGCGTCAGTTTCACACCAGGACTTCCACGAACGAGTGCCCAAGGACGGGCACACGGCGCACCACGTGGCCATTTGGCCCGAGTTTCGTATCGCGGCCGACGATTGGCTGGAAACGTTCGATAGTACGCTTCATTGGGCGTTTTCCCGCCAAGCCAAGTGTGCGACCGGTGCTGATTGTACCACTCGGCGGTATCGAGAAGTTGACGACGAAACTCCTCGCGTCGGTAGGAGATGAACGGCATTAGTGCGAGCAAGCATTTCACCGTTAATATGCTTCGCTCAACGACAGCAATCGAGCCATGCCTTCCGATCGCTCTGTAACGTGGACGTTGGATGCCCTGCTTCTTGCACCATTTGCGAAACGGGGCGCAATCGAATTGCGAACCGCG
>JAEWUR010000250.1 GCA_023397045.1 Planctomycetota bacterium | reverse complement strand
GAACAGGGTCGGCTGCTTCGCGAAAAGACCCAGAAGCTGCAAACGCAACTCGACGAAGTGATCGCCGAATTGGACGCGGTCCATCGGCAGATTCCGAACCTGTCGCATCCCGACGCGCCGATCGGAGTTGATGACAAATCCAATCTGGAGCTATTCCGCGGCAAGACGCCGGTCGCCGAATTGGATTTCAAGCCGCTCGATCATGTCGAGATCGCCGAGAAGCTCGATCTGGTCGATTTCGAGGCCGGTGCGAACGTGGCAGGCCACGGTTTCTATTTCCTTAAGAACGACGCCGTGCTCCTGGAGCTTGCCTTGCAGCAGTACGCGGTCCATACGCTGATCGGCGAAGGTTTTACGCCAATGACCACGCCCGACCTCGCTCGGAACGACGTCCTGGCAGGCACCGGTTACATTCCACGCGGGCCGGAGACGCAAATCTACAGCATCGAGAACTCCGACTTGAGCTTGGTCGCCACGGCCGAGATTCCGCTGGGCGGCATGTTGGCCGGTCAGATCGTCGACGTCGAGCGGTTGCCGATGAAACTGTGCGGCATCAGCCATTGCTTCCGCACCGAGGCCGGCGCCCACGGCCGCGCGACGCGCGGTTTGTATCGCGTCCA
Organism: Planctomycetota bacterium; assembly: GCA_023397045.1. Classification (GTDB taxonomy): domain Bacteria; phylum Planctomycetota; class Planctomycetia; order Pirellulales; family Thermoguttaceae; genus JAEWUR01. Next base: position 3,926 of record JAEWUR010000250.1, on the reverse strand, counting down.
CCAATTCACGAAGGTCGAGATGTTCGCCTTCACGCTGCCCGATCAAAGCGACGCCATGCTCGACCACCTGCGCGATCTCGAGTGCAAGCTGTTCGACGGTCTGGGCATTCCCTATCGCGTGGTCGACACGGCCACGGGCGACCTGGGCGGGCCGGCCTATCGCAAGTTCGATCTCGAAGCATGGATGCCCGGCCGAGGCGAGTTCGGCGAAGTCACGAGCACCAGCAACTGCACCGACTTCCAAGCCCGGCGTTTGAACATCCGCTACAAGATCAAAGGCGAAAAGGGCACTCGCTTCGTCCACACGCTCAACGGCACCGCCATCGCCATCAGCCGCGCGATGATCGCCGTCCTGGAAAACTACCAGCAGGCCGACGGCACGGTCGTCGTGCCCGAAGCGCTCCGGCCATACGTCGGCAAGGATCGGATCGTTCCGGCATCGTGAGACCTCGACCGAACGTGGAGCGGACGCCATGATCATCTCGCACAAGCACCGGTTCATTTTCGTCAAAACGCTGAAGACGGCTGGGACGAGTATCGAGGTGTTCTTGTCGCAGCAGTGTGGGCCGAAGGACGTCGTGACGCCGATCCTGCCGCACGTCGAGCCGCATGTCGCCCGCAATCACGACGGTTTCTGCAATCACATGCCCGGCGCACAGATTCGCGAGCGCGTTTCGCCGCAAATGTGGCGCAATTATTTCAAGTTCTGCGTCGAACGAGATCCTTGGGACAAAACGCTTTCGTACTATCACATGATGCGGGTGCGCCGGGGTGGAGACCTATCGTTCGACCAGTTCCTGGCCGAGGACGATTTCCCGTTGAACTACCGGTTCTACACCGAGCCGGACGACGCCGGACGAATTCTGGTCGATGAAGTGCTGCGTTACGAAAGTCTGACCGACGACCTGCACCGTGTGTTCGGGCTGCTGGACGTTCCGTTCGACGGCACGCTCGGCGTCAATGCGAAGTCGGAATATCGAACCGACCGGCGGCCTCCTCGCGATGTCTACACGCCGGCCCAGGCTGAACGCGTACAGCAAGTCTTCGCCCAAGAGATCGCCCTGCACGGCTACACGTTCGCGTAGTTCATTCGCGGTTCTGCAAGCCGAGCGCCCGGCCAACGTGCGCGGAAGATATCGGGGTCGCGCAAACCGGTTCTATTATGGGCGATTTGCGGGCGATTTTGTCGCGAAAAGGCCGACTCGGCACAAGTGTCCAACCGCGACGCAAGCAAATTGGTGGTAGAATTGAAGAGACCGTTCCCCCACCTTGCCAATTGCCTCCCCGCCTACAATGCGTTAGTAATACCAGCCGACGGGTCAGCACGTAGGGTCCGCCTCGCAGACCATGAGTACCACAATGGTCCTACGCCCGCTAAACATCAGACGACGGGCCAGGAAGACGAGCATTTCACGAGCACCGGCATCGAGACCATGAACATCGAATTCAAACTCCCGGAACTGGGCGAAAACATCAACAGCGGCGACGTGGTGACCGTGCTGGTCCGTGAGGGTGACGTCATCGCCGGCAACGACGGCGTCATCGAGGTGGAAACCGACAAGGCCGTGGTCGAAATTCCTTGCCCTCATGCCGGAAAGATCGTCAAAGTTCTCGTCAAAAAAGGCCAAACCGTTACGGTCGGCCAACCGGTGTTGGTCGTCGCGTCGGAATCGGAGGCCAAAACGACCGAGGTGCCTCAACCGGCGACTCCCGAACCGGCGGCCGCACAATCCAAGTCCGAGGCTTCGCAGGCTCCCGCAGCGTCCTCCGCTGCTTCTGTCATTTCGGCTGGACCCGAAGCCCGCAAAATTGCCCGAGAACTCAACGTCGACCTAGCCAAGGTGACCGGCACCGGCAAGGGAGGTCGGATCACGGTGGACGACGTTCGCGCGGCGGCCCAACCTGCGTCTGAGCCCGAGTCGCCGCCATCGACCGAGGGCGTTGCGCCGCAGCGAGGCACGCGCGAGCCGGCCGTGCCGCCGGGCGAGTTGGGCCAGGACGCCTACGGACACATTCGCCGCGAGAAGATGTCGAAGATCCGGCAGACGATCGCCGCCCAGATGGTCAAATCGAAGACCATTATTCCGCACGTGACGAACTTCGACGACGCCGACGTCACGGAACTCGAACGGATGCGCAAGACGATCCCGCCGGCCTACCTCGGCCCGACGGTCAAGCTCACCGCCATGCCCTTCGCGATGAAAGCCGTCGCGCTGGCGTTGCGACAACATCCAACCTTAAACTCGATGTTGGACGAACAGAAACAGGAAATCGTCTACAAGCAGTACGTCAACATCGGCGTGGCGGTCGATACGCCACGTGGTCTGATCGTGCCGGTGATCCGCAATGTCGACCAGATGGGCATCCTGCAAATCGCCCGGGAGTTGACCTTGCTGGCGGCCCGCACGCGATCGGGCGATTTCAAGCTCGAGGAGCTTCGCGGCGGCACGTTCACGATCAGCAACATGGGCGCGGTCGGCGGCGTCTATAGCACGCCGGTCATCAATCATCCCGAGGTCGCCATCCTGCTACTCGGCCGATCGCGTTGGCAGTTGAGCGTTTTCGAAGGCAAGATCGAAGGCCGCCTCAAGATGCCGTTGAGCCTGTCGTATGACCATCGCGTCGTCGACGGCGCCGTGGCCAGCCGGTTCCTGAACGACGTGATCGACTATCTGCAATCCCCCGGCAAGCTGCTGCTGACAAAGTAGGCCGAATTCCTCTTATTTCACCGAGTCACTCAAACGGCTGTCCGTCGGTGCGCAGAGAGATTTGAACCACAGATGAACACAGATAAACACAGAGCGGCAGGGCCGCCAACCAATACGAGCTACCGCTCGGTTGGCTTCCACCCGCTCCCGTTGGTCGCTGAACATCGTTAAAAACTTCACGATCTTCGGGGTTAGTAATACAGAAGATAAGATGGCCCGGCGCCATTTCTTCTATCTGCGTTCATCCGTGTTCATCTGTGGCTAAAATTCTTGTTCCAACCGCTCTTCGTTCCGATTACCAGCGACTTTTGCAGTCAAGAAACGAAACCACGGAGACACGGAGATCGCGGAGCCCATTTCTCTTCGGGCTCCGAGTTCTCCGCGCCTCCGCGGCCGGTGGCTTTTGGCGGATCGAATCCTTTAGCCGCGGGCTTGTTGCGGGCCGGCGCCAGGACGAACTCGCTTCTGCACGTCGGTCTCCAACACGCCGAAGGTGGCTTCATGGCGCTGGATCGTCAGTTGCAACGCGTGCAACATCCGCTTGGCCGTGTAGAAGTTCGTGATGATTCGCTGCGTGACGGGAATCGGATGCGTCGGAACGCCGAACGGTTGCGGATTCAGGCCGAAGTCGATGATCAATTCTTCGGGCGTGCCGGTGACGCGGCAGAAATTGGCGTACAAGGCCATGACCTTGGAATCATCAATCTCGACTTGCACGCGCGGCGGCTGCGCCGGATTGTGGGCTTCGGTGGCGGGCGTTTCAGGGTTTTGTTCTTGTTCGTTTTCTTTTGACACGGAACACTCCTGTCAACTCGGAAAGAGATCGTTGGAGAACCAGAGGGAATTGCCCGACACATCCGAACGACGGATCCGCCGCCGTGCGTCAGTCGATTCCCTCTCACAATATCGCTCCCAAATTATAGCACCCCGTTTCGGCAAGGCCCGCTTTTTCGAGGTATTTCCGCCCCGTTTTTCGAAATCCAGCCCATCGGGTTAATCGAATGATCCCCGATCTCTCAAAAAACAGGCAAAGTCCTAGCTTGAGTTTGCCGATTATTCCGATGGTAGCGGCTGGGATAGGCTTGCGGGCGCTTTGCGCCATGACGAGTCTGGACCGCGCATTGGAAGGTTCGGATCGAGAACTGCGGAGAAGACGCCCTCACCCTAACCCTCTCCCGGAGGGAGAGGGGACGGATTAAGGCCTGCGGGCGCTTTGCG
>JAEWUR010000192.1 GCA_023397045.1 Planctomycetota bacterium | reverse complement strand
ATCGCGAGGACACCTACTGCTTCCGGAGCGCGATGGGACCCGGGCTGGACATTGGAATGCCGGAGTTCGAGAAGGACTCGAGCAAACATTTCTCGGTCGATTGGCTTCGCAAGATGCTCGGCGAACTCGACGGCGTCCGAGACCTATTCCTCGGCGATTTCTATCCGCTGCTGGGTTATTCCGCCTCCGAGGACGTTTGGGCGGCGTGGCAACTCGATCGGTCGGACCAGGGCGACGGGGCAATCCTCGTGTTCCGACGCGCCGGCAGTCCCTTCGATGAAGCCACGTTGATGCTCCACGGTTTGGACCCGAATGCGGCCTACTCGCTGACCGACGCCGATTCGCCGGCGGCCGCCCGCGAAGCATCGGGCAAGGAACTTCTCGAGCGCGGGCTAGCCGTCCGCATCGACGATCGATCGAGCGCCAAGCTGATCCAGTATCAGAAGAAGCCGTAGCCGACCGTGCCTCGTGAATTGGATCGTCGACCGCCGCCGAATCAATCGGCGGCCTTCGTTCCGTTGACCACGACTTCCTTGCCGTCGAGGCTCGGATTCCTGACGAACTCGACCTGCGTGCCTTCCGGCGCGGTGTAGGAAATGTCCAGCGTCTTGTCATCCTTCAACCGCCACGAGACGGAAATCGGACCGTGAACGGTGGCCACCGACCCTCGCGCCCAGGTCAGCCCGGAGAGATGCGGGCTGAGGCGAACCGTTTTTCCACCGGGCGACGTCGGGACGATGCCCAACACGATCCGATTGAGGAAGTAGCTCGGCGCGCTCGACCACGCGTGCGTGTGGCTTCGCGTTGGGAATCCGCCCGAGCCGGTCGTGCCGCTGGGAAAACTCTCCCAGACGGTCGTGGCCCCGGCTTCCAGCATCGGCAGATAGTTGCGATAGATCTCTTGAATAATGCGATCTTCCATGCCGATCTTTTCGAGCGCCTCGTACAAATAGAGCGCCGCGAAGGGCGATCCGAGTCCGACCATGCCGGGCGGCGGATCGAGCATGTTGCGTTTCGCATCGGCCAAGTGCTCCGGCTTGACGATGTCGTAAAGAATCGACAGGAAATTCGTGTGCTGGCACGTCGAAGGGCTGGGCGAGCCGTCGGCACGGACGCTGTCGACATACGATTTCTTGTTCTCGTCCCAATACTTGTTGATGCCGTCGACCAGCCGCCGGCGGAACGCCTGGAGCCACTCCGTGTGCGTGGCGTCGTGCAGAACTTCGGCATCTTTCAACGCGGCGTCGATCGCGCCGACGAGGAACATCGAATTATGCAGCACGGTTTTCTGGTTCTGATCGATCCCGCTCCAGTCGAACATGTTCCAGAACGGTCCGGAGAACAAGCCTTCCGGCGTCACGTATTTTTCGGCGCCTTTCAGGTTTCGAATCACGTCGGGAAAGGTCTCGCGCAGAAAAGCCTCGTCACCGGTGTACCAATAATTGTCCCAGGTCGAAATTCCCCACAAAAAGCTCCACGCCGGCAACAACACGTCCCAACACGAAGGCGTCTGGCAGCCGGTGATCGGATATCGCTCGAGCGACTGGCCCGTCAACCGAATGCAACGCTGCGCGATGTCGTTCGATCCGAACACGGGATAGGCCAGCAGCGATTCGTTGCGGGCGTCGCCGACCCAGTGGGTTTGTTCGTAGAGCGGGCAGTCGACGAAGGTGTCTTCCATGCACAATTTCAACGTGCGCGTCGAGATCTCCCAAATCTCGTCGAGCCGCGCGTCGCTGCACGCAAAACTTCCGACCTCGTCGACCGGATAGGTCGACTCGATCATGCCGAAATGGCGAATCTCGACGGGGCCCGTTTGATGGCGCAACGTCACGAACAGATAGCGGCCCGATCGTCGCTTCAACGAGGTGAACCGATTCACGCCTTCGCCGGCGATGTAACGCATCCCGTTGCGATAGGGGTTCGTGAACTGGATGCGGCCGTCCGGAGCGATGTATTCGACGCCGAAGATGTCGACGATCGTGCCGGCCGGGGCGATCATGTCGAACGTGAAGTAACCGCAATTTTGCGCGCCAAGGTCGTACAGCAGCTCGACATCGCCCTTGTCGGACGGTTGGATGACGGTCGCGTCGGCCGTGTCGAACATCGACGCGGTGGGATTGCGAAGCAGCTCGGCGGCATCGCCCACGACGCGGCGGTTCTGGAACTGCCAGTAGCAGTCGCGAACGAACATCCGGTCGAGCGGCAGCACCTTGGCCTTTGACGCGAGTTTCTCGGCGAAATCGGCCGGCGATTTCACCTCCGCGAAGTATTGCCCGATCTGCTCGGAATATTTCTGCATCAGTGCGGCGTCTTTCGGACGCTCCTCGCCCAAAAACATCCAACAGACCAGGTCGTCGGCCGCGAACTTGAACTCGGGCAGCGGGATGAAACACCACGGATTTTCGGCCGTCGCGTCCAACGGATTGGCAAGCTGAAATTCCTGATTCTCGGTGTCGAGGAACCGCAACGATTTCTCCTTCAGATGGCCAATCGGATCCTGAACGAACGCCAAAAGCAGGTGTTTCCCCGGCGCAATGTCGCGGGGGCCGTCGCCGACTTTTTGGCCGTCGATGGCCAGGCCCATCCCTTCCAATTGCACGGTCAATTTGCAGCCGTTTTTCGATTCGAGAATCGTGGCCATGCCGCAGGGAGCCGAGACGTTGTTGTTGGCCTCGATCAAGCCCGGGTGCATCAAACGCACGGCAGGCAGGCAGAAGTCGCGACCCTCGCACTTGACGATCTTCGCGTCGCCGAACCGGAGAAAGCCGACCGGTTGACGGGTCAACTGCGCAACATCGCGCGGGTTCAGACCTTTCCACGGCCCATCGTTCGCGCCGCAAATCTCGCGCGCCTTGACGAACTGGAGATCGTTGGCCAATCGGGCGTCGTACAGTTCAAACGGCCCCATCTGAATGTAGATCTTCGGCGTGTCGGAAGCCCACGCCTTCGACTCCGCAACGTCC
>JAEWUR010000186.1 GCA_023397045.1 Planctomycetota bacterium | reverse complement strand
TCCTGGGAAATCGACGAGACGATTCTCATGGACGAAGGCCGATACGCCGCCCGAACCTACAAGGCCGACTCCTATATGGCCATGTGGCTCCGCGAAATCGGCGTGCTCCAGTTCTACGACGGCGACGGCAACATGCTGATGACCGTCAACCTGTCGGAAGAAATGGCCTCGCAGCGCATGGCCGCGTGATTGCGTCCAAACCGTCTGCCGCCCGGTCTACGAGACCGCCACTCGCGACATCTGCTACAACGTCTGCAAGCCGGTCAAGACGATGCAGACCGTCCGCGTATGCCACCAGTCCACCAATAGCCGAAGTCGCCAAACAACCCTTCATGCTTGCGTCACTACGTCTTACGGTACCTCCTGAGCCCATTTCGGCACCAGCAGATTCAATCGGCCGGGGAGGACTTCGATGTCGAGCGGAAGAAGGCCGCCGGGGTCGCCGTCGAGTTGATAGGGCACTTGGCCGTCGCCCGTGATGCGAATCTTGCGCACCGTGCGCGTCGACCAATCGGACAACCGCCGCGTCAGGCCGAGCCGAATCGCCGTGGCATATTTGAGCACCGACCAGACGCCGCCGCGATCCAGACCGCAGACGTCCAACAGCCCGTCGGTTCCGTTGGCATGCGGAGCGATTTGGAACCCGCCGCCGTAGCACGGCATATTGAAGACGAACAGCCAGCGCGACGAGCACCGGCCCGTCGTCCCGTCGGACGATTCCCATTCGCAGCGGATTTCGGGAAACGGATATTGCCATGCGGCCTGGACGGCGGGTTTCACATAGGTCGTGATGTTGATATGGCCTTTGCGCTGGCCGTGAACCCGGCGGACGACCTCGGCGTCGAAACCGCAGCCGGCCATCAACAGAAAAATTCTTCCGTTGGCCAATCCCGCGTCCGCGCGGGCGGTCACGCCGTCGATGAGCGTTTGCGCCAGCAGCTCGGAATCGCGAGGGAAGCGATAGTACCGAGCCAGCAGGTTCGAGTTGCCGCGCGGCAGCAAGGCCAGCGGGACGCCCTCGACGGTTCGGTTGACCAGTTCGGCGGCGGTTCCGTCACCGCCCGCTCCGACCAACGCGCGGAGGGCTCCCTCGGCATGCCAGCGGTTGGCCTGCTCGGTGGCCGCGGTCAGGTCGTTGTACAACTCGGTCAGGAAGCCGGCGGCGTGCATCCGTTCGACGAACTCGGAGGCCCAGGGTCGCGAGGCTTTGGGGCCGGCCTTCGGATTGATCAAGACCACCACCCGTTTGGCTTCCGGCGGCAACACGGCGGTCGAGACGGTTTTGGGCAAGAGTCACTCCTGCAATTTTTCTGCGTTCCCGAACGTGGCGAAACGTCTGCGCAGCCCCAGGCAATGCCCGGATTCTGGCAATCCTGGGGTTTTTCGTCAAGAGAACACCCGAGCCGCGATTTGTCCCGCTGTTGGTCGGTCCAAATCGAGTTTGCGGGTTGCGGAGTACGCTACGATGCACATGCCCACGACAAGCGTGGGCATGGCACCCAACTCGCGAAGTCTCATTGAGCAGACCCTTACGGCTGTGTGACGCCCTTCCATGCGTCGGTACGGAACGGCGACGTCGGCAGGCCCGCCTTGTTCGTCAGGTTGGGCGACGGCGTGTCGTACCAGGCGAAACGGACGGCCACCGGACTCTTCACCTCGTCGCTATGCACGACGACCGACGAGCCGTCGATTTCGGCTGCGGCCGGCACGAACTTCTGGTCCTCGCCGGCGATGGTGAAATCGACCAGCGGCTTGCCATCCGAGGCAACCAGCCCACCGTCGACGTGGTCGAACTCGAGGCGGATCTTGTCGCCTTCGACGACCATCGACTTGTAGATCGGTCCCGAGTAGACGACGTCGTTCTTTCCATGGGACTTGGCCAATGCCCAGAGCGCCAAACGCCGCCCGACGTCCTGCTTGTTCTTCGGATGGATGTCTTTGAAGTCGCCGATGTCGATCGTGACGGCCATGCCCGTGTTCGGCGAAGCATCGAGCGTCATCCGTTGGGCTTCGCACAATTCGGCGAAATTCGCGGGATTCTGGCCGTCATAACGGAACGGCGCGAGCTGCACGATGCCGAACGGGAAATCGCCTTGTCCCCAAGCGGCACGCCAGTTGGCGATCATCGCCGGCAACAGCGTGCGATACTCGTAAGCCCGACTGAGGTTCGACTCGCCCTGATACCAGATCGCGCCGCGGATGGCGAACGGGACCAACGGGGCAATCATGCCGTTGTACAGGCAGGAATTCTCGCCCTGGCCGGCCATGTATTTCAACGCGGGGTTCGCATCGAGCGCCTCGCGGCTCGTCCAGAACTCGGCGGGCGTGCCGCCCCAGGTCGTGTCGATCAATCCGATCGGCACGTTGAGTTCCTTGTTGAGCGTTCGTCCGAAATAGTACGCTGCCGCCGAGAAGCCGCCCCAGCCGTCCGCGGCGACCGTCGCCGGCGAACACGGCTTCCACGTCGCGTTGAAGTTGTCGGCCGGAGCGCCGGCCTTCACGTTCGGCACCAT
>JAEWUR010000208.1 GCA_023397045.1 Planctomycetota bacterium | reverse complement strand
GATGTGATCGGGCTTGACGGGGCCGGTCATTGGGTCGCAGCCGCTCGCGCCATCGCGGGCTACGCGATCAACCGCGCCGTGATCGACACGGCCGGCTTCCGGTTTGCCAACGTCGCAGAACTCGACGATCCCGATTTCCTGCCCGGCGGCGCCAAGTACGATGACCTGCCCGGCATGATCGCGCTGTCCGCGCCGAATCCGCTCTGGCTAGCTGGTGAAGGCGCGGCTGCGCCTTCGCGAGTCGCCGCGGCCTATCGAGCCGACGGCCAAGAATCGAACTTGGTCATGGCCCCGTCGCAAAAAGACGGAACGGAACCTTCGTTTGTCGATTGGTTGTCGAAGACGGCCGACGAGCCGACGGCGAAATGACAATAGCCTACCGCTTCGGCGGCTGACGACATAGCTTCACCAAGTCGGCCAGTACCTTGGCGATTTGATCGTCGTCCACGGTCAGATACCTGTGGAGGCCATTGGCGTCCGGCGTGAACTCCGTGACGCCCTCATCGGTAACGACAACGTGTCCCGGCTGCGAAAGGCCGAAATAGCCGCCCTCCGGCCGCACCGCACACAGCACGCTCGTCAAATCCCAGGTGGGCCGGTCATAAGGCATCTTCATGAATCGCTCATACGAATCGGCCAAGGGGTGATGCGGCACGTAACCGTAATCCTTCTGGATGCTGGAACCGGGAAACAATATCTTCTCGCCGATCTCATACCCGCTGAAGACAATCGGCGTGGGCCATTCGTCGGCAACGCGTTGGGCCGACGGCACATCCATCACGACATTGTATTCCTTGTACGAATCGCCGTTCGGCATCGGAACGAACTGCCCGGCCATCGCCGACAGCAGCCGAACCTTCTGCTTCACCAAAGCCGTGCCGTCCAGCGGCGAGGCCGCATCCGGCTTCGAATCCAACAGCCGCGCCAGATTCGTCGAAAACCCAACTTGAGCGATGACGACCGACCCGTCTGGCTGTGCGGCAAGAACCTTTCTCAGCAAACCAACCGCCTCGGGCGCGTCGCCACCGTCGAGAAGGTCGTGCGGATATCGCATCTGACCGTTGTCCTCGGCCGTCACAACGCCACCCAAAAACAGACCGTCGTCCGGCGTAACGCCGTTGCGGACGACGCCGATCGGAATGTCGCCTCGCCCATAAAATGTGTTCACCAGATCGACCATCGGGGCGGCATAATGATTGTCTTTCGTGATCGTGACGGCGACAAGTCTGCATTCGCCGAGATTCTCCAACGCGTGAATCATCCCGAGCGCCAAGACATCGTCGACGTCATTGCCGATGTCGGTGTCGAAGATGATGGGCACGGGCGACGTTGCCGGCGGTGCGTCGTCGGCCTTCGCAATCGCAGACATCGCAACAAGCATCGCACATGACAACGACAGAATGGCTTTTGTCATCGGATCGGCTCCCAGGTTGTTCAAATCAACAGATTCAACTGCCCTGTCGGGCTTTGAAACAAACAAGTTCCTCGTAGGTGGGCAAGGACGGCTGCGCTCCGAGACGCATGGCCGACAGCGCGCCGACCATACACGCCTGTTTCACAGCGGCCTCCATTTGTATTCTTCCGGCCAACGCATGGGCGAGTCCACCGTTGAACGCGTCACCAGCCGCCGTCGTATCGACCGCTTCGATCCGCACGGTTGGGATCAGCTTCGTTTCGTCGGGTCCCGCAACCAAGGCGCCGTTCGCGCCGAGCGTAACGATGACCCATTGGGCCCCAGCGGTCTGCAACTGGGCAGCGGCCCTGCGTGCGGACGCCTCGTCGTTGACCGCAATGCCGGTGAGCCGTTCGGCTTCCGACTCGTTAGGGGTCAAATACGTGGCGTTTGCCAACAGGCGATCGGGCAGCGGTGCGGCAGGCGCCGGATCGAGAATCACCGGAACGCCGGCGTCAGCCGCGATCTGTGCGGCCTCGCAGACGGCGTCCATCGGGATTTCCAGTTGAAGCATCAAGATGTCGGCCGTGCTGATGTTGTCTGCAAATTTGGCAACGTCGCCGGGCGTTATCGCGTGATTGGTGCCAGACGCCACGGAAATCAGGTTTTCGCCGGCATCGTCGACGAGGATCAAAGCAACGCCCGTCGCGTTGGTTTCATCCCGCAGGATGCAATCGGTGCGAATCTTCTCGCGGCGGAAGTTCTCGATGGCTTGATCGCCGAAGACATCGCGCCCCACCTTGGCGATGAGCGTCACGTCGGCGCCAAGTCGGGCGGCTGCAACCGCCTGATTCGCGCCTTTGCCGCCGGCCGCCATGACGAACTGGCCGCCTGTGACCGTCTCGCCCGGCCCGGGCAGCCGGCCGCCCTTGACCACCATGTCCGTATTCACGCTGCCAACAACGACAATCCGTGGGGAACGCATTTCAGACGATCCTCGCAATAATGACCAGCCCGAGTCCGATGATGTAACCGAGGAACATGAGCGTCAGCAACAGGTTGACGCCGCGCGGCGCGGCGCGAAACTCGCGCCAGATGAACACACCCCAGAACGCAGCGACAAGCGTCGCGCCTTGGCCCAGGCCGTAGGAGATTGCGAAACTGGCTTTGCCGGCCGCAACGATGCTGAGCGTCATGCCGACCGCCCAAATCATTCCGCCGACGACGCCCCAGAGATGATCGCGGGCTGTTCCTTGGAAATAGTCGCCGATCGCCACGCGTTCGCCCGAGATCGGCCAACGCATGATGGCGGTGTTCAGCACGAAATTGCTCAGCACGATGCCCAACGCGAACACGACGACGGCCGAATAGGGGCTCAATTTTCCGGCCGGCATGTCGGCGAATTGTTCGGGACTCGGCATCGCCGCCGCCACGAACCGATAGAAATAGCCCATCAAGATGCCGCATAGAATGGCCAACACCAGCCCCTTGATACCGCGGTCGCCCTGTTGGCGGGGAAGTTTTCCATAGGCCAGCGCGTCCAGAATAATGGCCGCCGCGATGAACGCGACGCCCAGGAACAAGACCAACGGATTGCCGGCCGGGTCGGCCATGTAGTTGACCACGACGCCCAACACCAGCGCCAGCCCGATGCCGACCGGAAACGCGACGGCCATGCCCGACAGCGCGATGGCCGCAACGAGCAAGATATTGGCCGTGTTGAACACCGCGCCGCCGAGCATCGCCGATCCGATGTTGTTCCAATCGGCCTGGGCGATGTCCGCCAAAAAGCTGCGTCCGGCCGCGCCGATGCTGCCGAGCGAAAAGGCGAAGGCCAACGATGCCAAAAAAACTCCGATCACGTAGTCCCAATAAAACAGCTCAAAACGCCATCGCCCGCTGACGGCCTTTTGGGTGTTCGCCCAGGAGCCCCAACAAAGCATGGTGATAATGCAAAAAAGCACCGCCGTCGGATAAGTTTCGACCACAAACACGATTCTGGCTCCTTCCGGCTTATGTCAGTTAAGTGATGTGTGTTTGAACGATAAAATGGCCATTCAACCTGTTTGTCCCATCTGCCGATCGCCTGGCAGTCGTTCCGCGTTCATTCGCGGCGACGACATCGAGAGGTTCGAGACCGACTGGCGAATCACCAGACTGGCCGGAAGAAGAATGCCGCCCTGGATCGGCGTATTCTCTTTGGACCGAATTCGATCGAAAAGCATTTTCACGGCGATCTTGCCCATCTCGTTCGTGCGCTGCACGACCGCCGTCATGGGCGAGGATAGATAGGCCAGATAGGGATGGTCGTCGAACGATACCAACGAAACGTCGTACGGAACGCGCAATCCCTCTTCGTCCAACGCCCGCAGGACTCCGAGCGAAATCATGTTGCTGAACGAGAAGACGGCCGTGAACTGGCGATCCGCTTTCAACAGGAGTTTCGTGGTGACGTAACCGTTCTCCTCGCTGAAGCTGTCGCCGACGATCAGCGTCTCATCGACTGGAATCTGCCGTTCGGCAAAGGCCTCGCGATAACCTCGCAACCGGTCTTCGTTCGGCGAAACGCCGCGCATGCCTTGGAGACAAACAACTCGCCGATGGCCATTTTCAATCAGATAATCGACGGCTTCCCTCGCCCCTTTGGCGTTGTCCGAAACGACGTACGGCAGTTGCACGCCGGGAAAGTACCGGTCGGCCAGCACAATCGGCATGTCGCCATTTTGAAACGCCGCGAGATGTTCGGCCGACCGTCCCACCGGGCAAAGCACGATCCCCTCGACGCCGCGCGCCCGTAACAGTTCGATCGATTCGATCTCCGCGTCCTCATTGTCCTGGCTGTCGCAGACGATGACCGAATATCGGTACGCCCGGGCGCCGATCGTGATCTGCCGCACAATCGCGGCGAAGAACGGGTTCGAGATGTCGGGAATCACCAGGCCGATCGTCGCCGTCTTTTTCAGGCGCAAGCTTCGGGCAACGTGGTTCGGCGTGAATCCCAACGAACGGGCCAACTGACGGACCTTTTCCTCCGTCTTCCGGCTGATGCGATACCGTCGGGCCTCGCTGCCGAGCGATCGCGAGACGGTCGTAATCGACAGCCCCAACTCATCGGCGATTCGCTGCAACGTGATGTTTCGATCCGGCGGCGGCATGGGCGTGCTCGGTTGCGAAATGCACAAACGTTGATTGCCAGAAAAACAGTTCTTTCCGAAGCGTCCATGCTGGCTAGTTCTGACCAATGACCAAAAAGTGACGCAGCACGAACGTTTGTGCAATGTATCAAAGTGCGACCAGTCTGTCAATCTTCCGCCAAGAAACCTCGGACATTCCCACCGTAACGAAAAGCCCACCGCAACGAGGGGAGGCTACATGAGGTCGACCAGCACCGCGTTCTGGAGATCCATGCCGAGACGCGTGAGCCGAAGCGAACCTTCATGCCATTCGAGCAGCCCGGCATCGAGCGGCTTGGCCAGTTTTGGGCCGAAGGCATCTCCGATACTAATGCCGTGCATGTTGATGAAATCTTCGTCCTTGACGCCTCGCGTCATTCGCAGGCCGAGCATCATGCTCTCAAATCGGGCTTCTTCGCTCGAGATCAGCTCGATCTTGGGCGGGTCGCCGGCGAAATAGGCGTCGAGCGAGCTTGGGTTGGACACACGACACTGCCCCCAGAAACTGTGCGCCGCGCAGCCGAACCCGAGATAGGGCACGCGGGTCCAGCAACCGATGTTGTGGCGACATTCGCGCCCAGCCCGTGCGAAATTGCTGATTTCGTACTGATGAAAACCATGCTCGGCAAGCGTTTTTCGCCCAAGTTCGTACATGTCGCGCTCGATCTCGACGTCTGGAAGTGCAAGCGCTCCCTCGGCAATGTCGCGACTGATCGGCGTCCCCTCTTCGACGATCAAACCGTAGAAGGAGATATGTGTCGGAGCGAGTGCCAGCGCGGCCTCCAGCGTCTCCTGCACGTCGGCAACGGTTTGCGACGGGATTCCGAACATTAAGTCCAGATTGATGTTGTCGAAACCTGCCGCCCGAGCCGCCTCGACCGACGCGGCAACGTCGTTCCAGTTGTGGATTCGCCCGATCCGCCGCAACAGGCGTTCCTGGCTTGTCTGCGCGCCGAACGAGAGCCGGTTGACGCCCGATTCACGCAACGCCTTCACGAACCGGGCGGCCGACCGATCTTTCTGGAGCGAAGCGTCCTTGGAATCGCTGGCAACCTGTTGAAAAAGGGTGCCACTGGCTTTGCCAGTGCTGGACTCCTCCGTGTTTTGACGGCACTGGCGGAGCCAGTGGCACTCAACGTTCCCTGAAATCGGCTTTTCCAACAGGCGGTCATCATCGATTGCGCCGGCAACACCCAGCGTTCCCGGGTTGCATTCGCAAGTGATCTCGGCCCGCGGATCAACCTGGAATGCGTCGGCCAACGCCGTCAGAATGCGTGTCAGTTGCGACTCATGCAGCAGCGATGGAGTGCCGCCGCCGAAAAAGATCGTATCTGCCCTCGGATGACCTGTTTCCTCGCCGCGTCTGGCGATCTCCCGGACCACGGCGTCCACATATCGCGGGCCATCGGCCTCCCTTCCGGCGTAGGATGCGAAATCGCAATACGCGCACTTCCGCACACAAAACGGGAAATGGACGTAAAGCCCTATCGGCGTTTGCAGGGATCGCGGCATGTTGGCTGGCCCGAGGCGGTTGACGGATAGGCTTGAGTATCGAAGAGTCGGCGGCCGAATGCAAGGTTTCCAAATCGTGGACGACCGGGTCGTGAGGCTTTCCCGGGTCCCTTGCTGTAG
>JAEWUR010000056.1 GCA_023397045.1 Planctomycetota bacterium | reverse complement strand
GCTGAGATGCCTTCTTGACGATCCATTGTTTCTGCATCCGCTGGGCGAGTTCGCGCGGATCGTCTTCCTCCAACTGGCATCGGGCTTCAAGAATCACCAGGTCGTCGAGATTGCTTTGCCGGTAGCTGAAGACCAACTCGTCGGCGCCGCGTTCCGATACGTCGCCATTGGCGGCGATCACCGTGGCTTCGAGCGTCCACTGGCCGATGTTGCCGTGATGGGTGCCGGCGTTGCCGTGCAGCGCGCCGCCGACGGTGCCGGGAATTCCGATGAGCATTTCCAACCCGGCCAAGCCGCGATGGACGGCCGTCGTCACCACGCGGCCGAGCAAGGCGCCGCCGCCGACGGTCAATTGTCGTCCATCGATCTGAATGTTCGAGAATGCCGGCGCCGACAGGTGCAGCACCATGCCGGGCACGCCTTCGTCGCGCACCAAGATGTTCGAACCTTGGCCGAGCATGCGGACCTCGACGCCTTCCTCGTGGCAGCGGCGCACCAAGGCCAGGAGTTGTTCGGGCGTTTCAGGCTCGGCGAAAAATTCGGCCGGGCCGCCCAACTGAAACCAAGTGTGCATGGCCAGCGGCTCATTCGGTCGCACGACGCTTTCGAATCCGGTCAATACGCTCATAAAATCCTCAAAAAAAACTTGGCCGCAACTTTGCCACATCGCCAGCCCCTAGCGTAATCAGTACGTCGCCGACGACAAGGTGGGTTTCCAGGACTTCGACGATTTCTTCGGCCGCATGGACTGGAACCACCGACGCGCCCAGTTGAGCCGCTCGCTGGGCAAGATCGGCCGCCGTGACCTCCCCCGGCCGGGGATCGCCTTCCCGGGCACGAAAGATGTTGGCCACCAATACCCTGTCGGCATTTTTCAGGCTGTCGGCCAACGGATCCAGCAATCGGGCGGTTCGCGATGCCTGATGCGGTTGGAAGACGCACCACACCCTTGCGTGGGGGAACGCCGCCCGGACCGCCGAGAGCGCCGCCGAGACTTCGGTCGGGTGATGGGCATAGTCGTCGATCATTGTGACGCCGCGCCACGGCTCGAGCAATTCCAACCGCCGATGCACGCCTGGAAAACTTGCCAGTCCCGACGCGATCTGTTGGGCCGACGCACCGTTTTCCCATGCCAACGCCACGGCCGACAACGCATTCAGTATATTATGCCGGCCGGGCAGGCGCAGTTGCACCTCGCAAAACGGGCGGCCGAAACGTCGGACCGCGAACGATGTCACTCCCCATTTGATTCTGCCGTTTTCGGTCACTGGCGGTTGTGCTGTGTCGACCGCCGCCGACCAATCGGCGCGATCATCCATGCCAAACGATTCGACGCGGCAGGCCGTTTTGGCCGCCACACGTCGGGCCGACTCGCAATCGCGTTGAATCAACAAGTAGCCATTGGACGGAACGAGCGCGGCGAACTTTTCGAACGCCTCCAATGTTTGATCGAACGTCGGGTAGCAATCGAAATGGTCGGGCTCGATGTTCAAGACAGCCGCCCGGTGCGGCCGCAGCTTCAAAAAGTTCGCCCGATATTCGCAGGCTTCGACGAGCATCGATCGCTCGTTTCCTGCTCGACCGCCGGATGGTTTTCCGAGCGGCGCGGCGCCGCAAAATACGGCCGGGCTCATACCGGCTTGCGTCAGAATGTGCCCCAACATCGCGGTCGTCGTCGATTTGCCGTGTGTTCCGGCGACGGCCGTCGTCGTTCGCTCGGCGCTCAGTCGGCCGAGCATGTCGAAGTAGCTGAGCGTGGGAATTCCAAGTTCGCGCGCCCGGCACAGTTCCAGGTTGTCTTGCGGAACCGCATCGCTGTAGACAACCATTTCGGCATCCGCCGAGACGTTCTCAGCATGATGTCGCCGGAAGAGTTTTTCGCGATCCACGATCGATTCGACGCCGTCGGTGTTTACGTCCGAACCGGTGACGTTCCATCCCCAACCGATTAGTACGTCGGCCAACGCCCGCATGCCGCTGCCTGCGATGCCGACCAGATGGGCCGTTGGCGAACGATGCGCCGCCCGAGCCACGGAACATGGTTCGCAATGCGTTCTGGCGTCGAGTAGGAAGGAAGCGTCCATGCAAAAAACTCCGTATCCCCGGCCAGATGATACGCCAAAAACCGAGGCAGAGTCAATGGAACAGGGCGTTTTTTGGCGGAAATCTTGGGCAGAACGGCGTCTACGGCGTCAACCCGCCGAAGCGGCGGTCGCGTGCGGCATAGCTCTCGAACGCCGCGTGGAGTTGAGCCTCGTCGAAGTCCGGCCAACAGATATCCGTCACCCAGATCTCGGCGTAGCTGATCTGCCACAGCAAAAAGTTGCTGATGCGCATTTCGTTGGCGGTGCGGATCAGCAGATCGGGCTCGGGCATTCCGCCCGTGTCGAGATGCGAGGAGATCGTGTCCTCATCGATTGTCGAGGGATCGAGAACGCCCGAGCGAACTTCGTCGACGATCCGCCGCGTCGCGTCGACGATCTCGGCGCGGCTGCCGTAGTTGATCGCCATGCAGGCACACAGGCCCGTGTTGTTGGCGCTCATCCGAACGGTCTCGTCCAACTCGCGCAACGCATCCTCGGGCATTCCGTCGCGCCGCCCGATCCATTTCACGCGGATGTTGTGCTCCATGATGCGAGGCCGTTCCTCGACCAGATATTTCTGGAGCAGTTGCAGCAGAAAACCAAGCTCCCCGGCAGGGCGTTTCCAGTTTTCGCTCGAAAGACAATAGAGCGTCAACTGCTCGATGCCCAGGCGAGAGCACTCCTCGGTGACGCGCCGGACGCTGGTGGCTCCCTGCCGATGCCCCTCGATCCGCGGCAGCCCGCGCTGCTGCGCCCAGCGCCCGTTGCCATCCATGATAATGGCGACGTGCCGCGGTAGTCGTTCGCGAGGGATCATGAAGGTGTGAAAAGTTTGGAAGTGTGAAAGGTGTGAAGGGTGTGAAGGGTGTGAAAGGATGAGGTCGCTAACCGATGCGGATTCCTAATCGCCAGGCCCCCGCCCCCAGTCTTTCGTCTCAAATCTCTCGTCTCTCGTCTCTCGACTCTCGACTCTAATCCCTCGACTCTAATCTCTCGACTCAGCAAACATCGTTTGGCAACGGTCGGGACCGACGGATACCACTTCGACCGGGCGGCCTAACAATTCGCTGAGCCGATCGAGATATTTTTGTGCGTTGATCGGCAGGTCGGCAATGCGTCGGACGCCGTCGATTTCCTGCTGCCAGCCAGGCAACGTCTCGTAGACCGGCACGACGCGTCGCAGATCGTCCACGTGGCTCGGGAAATCGGTGATTCGCTGCCCGTCGAGTTCGTAGGCGGTGCAGACCTTGATCTCGGGCAGTTCGCTCAAAACGTCCAACAACATTACGGAAAGCACGTCGACGCCGCTGAGCCGCGCGGTGTATCGTGCCGCGACCGCGTCGAACCATCCACAGCGCCGGGGACGTTTCGTGACGGTGCCGTATTCGTTGCCGCGATTGCGAATGTGCTCGCCGATCTCGTTGTCTTGCTCGGTCGGGAACGGTCCGCCGCCGACGCGCGTGGTGTAGGCT
>JAEWUR010000019.1 GCA_023397045.1 Planctomycetota bacterium | reverse complement strand
CCCACTAAAAAGTCCCCTCTCCCTTCGGGAGAGGGTTAGGGTGAGGGCTTTCGTCGACTGTCAGTCGCGTGATCATTCCACGATCTCGAACCAGCCGAGCGACGATGGCACATGGAAGTCGGGCTCGGGGGTTTTGGGGTCGATCCAACTGATCCACTCTTCGATCGGCGGCGGGCTGAGGGGAGCGGGGCTTTGATGGTGGATCGATTCGGTCGGCGGGGCCGCGTTCGGGTCGGGATTGTGGCTGAACTCGGCACGGTAGATTCCGGCCAGGATCTTGTCGCCGACGCCCAGTCGCGGAAGGCCCATCGCTTTGAACGTGTCCAATGGGATGCGGCCCTCGACGATGTAACCTTTGTCGAAGGTGGAGCCGACCGCCTCAAAACCTTCGCAGTGCCACCCGCGGTCTTTCTGCCGATAGTACGAGCCGTGGCTGTCGAACGGCCGGCCGCGCGAGTCGATTTCGAGGTTGTAGTAGCTCTTCATTTGATGGTCGCAACTTAAGAACAACTCGACGCGATCCTCGAACAGGATGTCGAGCTTGTCGCGCAAGTCGTCAAGCACGACGATGTCGGAATCTTCGGCCTTGAACGCGAAATAGAAGTAATCGCGATCGCAAAGGGCCATGAACTCGGTCGGCGGGGCGGGAGTGTCTTTCCACGGGAAAACGAAATGCCGCTCGACGTTGGCCCTCGACCAGGCCGAGTCGTCGAGACGCCCGTCGAGCGTGATTTTCGCGTCGGGCAGATATTGAACACGGTAGGTCGTGTCGGTCGGCCAGCGCGATTGGCCCGGCGGATCGTAGGACGGGCCGTCAATCGGTCGAGGTGATTCGATCATGAGTTTTCGGAGCACGGCTCGGCCGTCGGGGGCGATGGCTACCTCGGCCGACAAGCGTTTGGTACGGGCGGCGTCCTCATATTCGCGTCCCTGCCCCTCCTGGACATAGAACGACTCGATGCCGCACTGGATCCGATGCCAGCCGACGAGTTTGCCCTGGAGGAACAGTCCCTCGGTGGGCCGTTGGGTGCTGATTCGGCTCCTGCGCCAGTGACGGCCGTCTTCCTCGGGCGTCAGCGACACGTAAACGGTTTTGCCTTTCCACTCGTGACGCCGATTGTAGTCGAGTTTGCCGAGTTCCGGAAGCTCATCGTCGGGAACTTGGCTGAAATCGTAGGCGAGCGTTACATAATCGCCGCGGAACAGATCGCGGGGATCGACCGGCACGATCCGGAGGAGCACGGTCTGGCCGTTCCACAGCGGGGCGGCCTTCAGCAGGATCATCCCGACGAGGATGCAAAACTGGAGCGCGACGCCGCCCGAGAGGACCGCTCTCCGGAGCGTGCTCGGGGATTCGGATAGGCTTGCTTCGGCGGGTGCAAAGATCGACGGAGTCTCCTGCGTATCGGGAAGTCGTTGGAACATCGAACGGGCGGAATCCTTGCGATGGGACCAGAACCGCACGATGGCCAACAATCCGAGGCCGCAGAGCAGGAACAGGATGGCCGCGCCGAGCATGCCGCCGACTCCGGCAAAAAGGTCGACGTAGCGCACCACGGTCCAGAGCAGGAAATAGAGCACTCCCACGGTGAACGGAATGGTCCGGTCTTCACGCAGGCCGACTCGCATCAACCACAGAGCGAAGACAACCATCATCGCGTTGAACGCCGCGACGGGCAGAAGGACTTGGGGCGACCATTTTCCCATCAGGCTGCGGCCGTGCCAAATGTGGTTCGGGTCGTATTGGTTAAAAAGGCCGCTCCATACGCACAAGCCGGCCATCAAGGCAATCAACGTCAGCGGCAGCCATTGTCGGCGAAAGATCTCTGCGTAGGATTTCGACTCCGAACGTTGCTGCAACACGACGACCGCCAACGCGAACGCGGCGCCGATCAGCCCAACGACTAACGCCGCGACGTAGTTTTCCGTCACGGTGCCGTCGTGGAGAATCTCGAAAATCACGTCGGCAAAACTAAGCGGCACGAGCACTCCGCCAACGATCAGGACGCCGCAGGCTCGATAGGGTATCGCCATGCGGCTGCCCTCGAGGTGCATCTCGGCGATCAGGAGCATCAACGCGCCGGCCAGGCCGACGAAACTGATGGGATTGACGTTCCACTGCCAAGCCACGGGCTGCAAAACGGCCCACCATGCCAACAGCGGAGCGTAAAGACCGATGGCAATGACGGATTTTTTCTTGTAGGCCCAGACGATGCCCGGCAGAACCATCAGCGGAAGCGTCCAGGCTGCGCCCGGCACGTGCCAGTGGAAGAAAAAGAGACGATTGACGCCGGTGAAGCCGAGGATCTCCGCGCCAACCCAGATGGCAAGCAGGCCGGCGTACAACGCATGGAGCAAAACCGTGTCGAGACATAAGGCAAACGGCAGCACGCCGAGCGCCCAGGTCCAAATTCCGTCGGGATAGTGCGATTGGATATGAAAAATCTGGGCGATCAGCCAGATCGACGTGCCGTAAAGAATGCAGGAAAGGAAGAACACGATCTCGGCGCTAAGCCGACGGCGGTGGTGTCGCAGGGTGAATGCGCCGGCATAGAGCGCCAACAGCGAGCCAAAGAGCACGCCAAGTTTCAGCGAGGCCGACATGGCTTGCCAGTTGTAGCTGACCGCCAGGAGAGCCGCCAGCCCGATCAGCAGGGCGGCGATACCGCTCAAGGTGAACATGGCGACCGAACGGCGACGCACGGCGGCCTCGGTAGGCGTTTCGTAGAGGTCGAGGATTCGGCTCGCCTGATCGGTGCTCAGGACGCCGCCGGACCGCCACAGTTCGAGTTCCGCGGTCAGCCATTGCCAGACGTTCTCGGAGATCGGTCGTCGTTCCATGAGAGTGCCCTTTCAGAAATGTGGGGCAATTATCGTTCTGGGTATTTGGCAAGCGCACGGCGGGCCGCAAGCGGCCCCGCTACACACGATTCGCGAGCAATACCGGATTCGCCCCGATATTCATGGCGAAGCGGCCGCCAATTTATAACGCGGAAATCGTGACGAGAATAGAGCGGATAAACCTGCCGGGGGGGCAAGAAACGCAAAAGCCGTCACCAGCGGGTGGTCACGGCCTATTTGCTTCGTTGATTTGAAAGGATCAGCCCTTTCGGCCAGCCTTCCAGAGCAGGGCGGAAATCACGCTGGCAAGGATGAGCCAGCCCGTGGCGGGTTCCGGAATCACGCCGACCGAGGCCGTGCCCGTACCGTACCACTGCACACCCTCGTCATCGGTGACTTCGATTTTGTAGTTCACGTTGCCAAACTCATCGATGGCGGACGCCAGTTGCGAGTAGCTTCGGGCGACCTGGACGCCGGTGGCGTCGTAGACGTCGTCGCCGTTGAAGTCCCAGCGTACCTGAGAAATGCCCGTCCAATCGCCGCGATAATAGTAGGAGCCGTCGGTGTTCCAAGTGATGTTGTCGGGGTCGCGAATCGCCGAAGCGTCGAAGGTGACGTTCGAGCCGGCGGTCACGACGACTTGCGAAGCGGCGGCGGCGTTGCGGCGGGACAAGTAATAGTCGGCCAAAACCACTCGGGCGAGCATCTGGGAGATGCGCCAACCTTCCTTGGCCGCACTTTCATTGCTGCGTCCAGCCGCGTAAGCGAGCGCGTTCGTGATGTCATCGAGTTGGTATTTGCCGGCACCCGCGATGTCGTCAATGCTATCGATCGTTTGCTGCCCGCCGTAGATGGGCCGAGTGATGTCGAAGACGGTCCCCGAATACCAGCTCGTAGGAGTCGAGGGGCTGCCGTAGCTTCCGAAATCGGCAAGTCCTTCCAGAATGGCTTCTTTTGCGGTGCCTGACTGGCCGCCGACCACCATATTGGACGGCGAGTGCCCGATGGGGACCGCGACATCGCCGAGGTTGTGCATCATGTACTTCAGCCGCGTGGTTTCGTCGAGCGCCGCCCATTTGTTGCTCGACCAACTCGAAGTGTAGGCATACTCCCGGTTCCCAACCATGACCCACTGCCCCGAGTGGTACAGGGCATGATGCGGATCGCCGGCGTAATCGAGCTCGCCGGCACCGCTGGTAACAGCCGACACGTTGGTGCCGAACTCGATGGCCAAACTGGAAATAATTGGCTGCTGATAGAACTTCTCAGCGAGGTCCTGATGCTTTCCGGGTCCCCACCCAAAGACCGTCGCGGGGGCCGCGATCGACACGACCGCGAGAATGACGGTCGCTAGGACAGAGGTCCGAACGCTGCACGCGAATCGATTGCCGCCGCCGTGCTGACTGAAGGTCTTCATGTCTCTTCTCGCTGCTAATGGTTGCCCTGTACCATCGGTTTGGCCATCGAGGATGGTGGCAAGCGTAAAACCACCCTCCAAGATGCCACTTTCATCCTAACCCAAGTTCGCCAGTTGTTGACGTAAGCCGTTGCGGCGTAACGCGCGGTCCTTAAAAGTCTTCACTACACACCATCCGTTAGAGGTAGAGTCGGCAAGTTGAGTTTCAGGTGTGCCAACATGATGGCCTGATGGTCTGTCGGTTGAGTAACGCAACGCCGGCGAATGTCCGGACCGTGACGAGTCGGCAACACGACATCGACCAACTGAATCTTGCCCACTTCCTCGAACACACGACGCGGTTCATGC
>JAEWUR010000781.1 GCA_023397045.1 Planctomycetota bacterium | reverse complement strand
CGTCGACGTAGCTTGGCGTCGCCTTTTTCACTTCGATCGGCGGTTCTTCGTCACTGTCGAACGGCGGTATGTCTTCTTCGGCCGGCGGTGTTTCGGCTTTCGCTTCGATGACCGGCTTGGCCGAGGCCAGTTCAACGTTTGGCTCGGGCTCGACAACCTTCGGCGGCACGTCAGCCGTAGCGGACGGCGGCTCAGGCTCAGGCTTTTTGTCGGGCGCGGTTGCGGCTTCTTTCGCAACGTCTTTCTCCGCGGCCATCGGCGGCTCGGTATTCACAACAGAATCGGCGGGCTCGACGGCCACGGGCTCAGTTGAACTCGAAGAGAAAACGAACATCCCGAGCACAACGGCAATCACGATCACCGCGACGGAACCAACGCTGGCGATGAACCATTTTCCGCGAAGCCATGACTTGGCTCCAAGCGGCTCGGCGGGCTCCAAGTCGAGCGACGTCGGCGCGGCGGCGACGCGATCCAACGGCGGCGGGCAGGGCGGCGAGGGCGATGCAGGCGGCGGAGTCGGTGTCCAGCCCGGCGGCGGAGTCACTTCGACCATGCTCTGGCATTGGGGGCATTCGACGATGCTGCCGATGGCCGAGGCGGAGCGGACCGCCAGCCTTGCATGGCACGTCGTGCATGTGATGGCGAAGATCTTCTTTTTCACTGTTCCGTCGGCTCGAGCGATGGCCGAACGATGGATCACCGGAGGATGGCCATCGAGAGTCCGTCCGCCTTTTTGGGCTACGGGGCGTAAGGCCTTACGAAAAAACGAACAACCGTTTTGGAAACAAAAAACCGCCCTCACCCCCTGCCCCTCTCCCGCAAGCGGGCGAGGGGAGACGCAAAAGGCGAACGGCCTCTCGATAGGACTCTATTGTACGCCATCGAGGCCGGCTTGTCACGCCGAAGGTATTGGGCCGGCCGCACGGCATCGGGCGGTAATATAAATATCGTCGGCAACCCGGCGGACCTCGGGCGAATCGAGTCGCAGGGCCTCGGCTACCGCGGCGATCCCCTCTCCAGCGATAGGATTCGCGGCCGTCGCGCCGCCGAGGATTTTCGGGGCAATGAAGACGTGGACTTCGTCGATCTCCCGGGCGTCGAGGAGGCTGCCCAAGACATGACCGCCGCCCTCGACCAGGACGTTGGTCAACCGTCGGCGGCCTAGCTCATCGAGCAGCGATTCGAGCCGCTCGCGGTGTGTGCTGCCGGGGCAGACGAACACCTCGCAACCGGCGTCGGCGAGCCGGGATCGGTCGGCTGCCGAAGACTCGTTGCCAACAGCCACCAGTGTGGGCGTCTGCCGCGCGGTGCGAACCAGTTGGCTATCGTCGGCCAGCGCGGCATGGGTGTCGAGAACCACTCGCAACGCGGTTCGAGCGCCGGGCGGTCGGGCCGTCAACAACGGATCGTCGCGGAGCGCGGTTTCGCGTCCCACCAAGATGGCATCGACCCGGCCGCGCAACGCATGGACGAGCTGCCGCGATTCCGGACCGGAGATCCAGCGGCTTTCGCCCGAGCGGGTGGCGATCTTGCCGTCGAGCGTCATGGCCCATTTGGCGATGATCCACGGCCGGCCCTCGGTCACGAGCTTCAGATACGGGGCGTTCAATTGCCGAGCCTCGGACTCCAACAGGCCGACCTCGATATCGACGCCGGCGTTTTGCAGTTCTGAGATGCCTTGGCCCTGGACCTCGGGAAACGGATCCAACTGGGCCACGACCACGCGGCGCAGCCCGGCCTTGAGGATGGCTTGGGTGCAGGGCGGCGTCTTGCCGTGATGGCAGCAGGGTTCGAGCGTGACGTAGGCCGTCGCCCCGGCGGCGCGATCGCCGGCGATCCGCAGGGCTTCCACTTCGGCATGCGGGCCGCCGAACCGGCGATGGAACCCCTCGCCGATAATCTCGGCCCCCTGGGCGATCACGCAGCCGACCATCGGGTTCGGCTCGACGTAGCCTTGCCCCCGGACGGCGGCCGCCAACGCCCGACGCATGTGCCAAAGATCGATTTCGCGTTGGTCCATTTTCGAGGGGCTAGGGACTAGGGACTAGGGGCTGGTGGTCTGTCCAATTCAAGCTTACGAATGGACGGAACATCGTAACCCGAAGCGTAAGCGAGGCTGTCCCTCGCTTACGCTTCGGGTTACGATTCTATTGCACCGAACCTCCATTCGTAACGACGATCTGGACAGACCACTAGGGATAGTGTACACGATTCGTGGGAGAATGGTATTGGGGCGGGGTGTTTTGTCAGAAAGACGAGACTATGCTATAATATGGACACGCATGACGACGGCTGAACATCAACACCATTGCACCAACGATGAAAACCGCTCGATACATCTACTGGCAAGATGGCGACGCCTGGCTCGGTTATCTGGAGGAGTATCCCGATTACCACACCCAGGGCGACACGCTTGAGGAATTGCAGGAGAACCTCAAGGACATCTATCAGGACATAAGCGGCGGGCTGATCCCCAACGTCAAGCGCGTCGGCAACCTGCAAATCGCATGAAGCGAGAAGACCTCATTCGCGAAATCGAGCGGGCAGGCTGTGTCTTCCTCCGTCACGGCGGGAAGCACGATTGGTATCAGAACCCCGAGACGGGGGCGAAGAAAACGGGACATGATAATCGCAAATACTAGTGCCGTTCCCGTTTCGACTCGCCCCTCACATATTGCGCGTCACCAAAGTCTGGTGATTCCGTAGGTATCAAACACAACATCACGACTTACCACGGGCAGGTGTTCAGATTGGGCCTGCGCAATGAGCAATCGATCAAAAGGATCGCGATGATGAAAGGGAATGGAAACAAGTCGGGCGACATGGGCAATGTCGATTTGCAGTAAGCCAAATCCGTTTTGCGCAATCTGTTGCGGAATCAAACGATCGAAGGGTTGTTCAAGTTTGAGCTTTTTTAGACTGAGTTTAATGGCCATTTCCCAAAGACTGGCAATACTCAGCAACGATTGATTGCCAGGATCCTCGATGAAAGATCGCGTGGAGGATGGTATCTTTGGATTTCCCTCGATGAACCACAAAAACGCGTGGGTATCCAAGAGCAACTTCATTCCATATACTCGCGGAAGTCGTCCAGAGGAGCGTCGAAGTCCTCGGTTGTGGAGATTAGCCCGGCGGCGCTTCCAAACCTCGGACGGCCGGTCGCGGCGACCGGCACCAATTGGACAATCCGATCATCGCTATTGACAATATAGACCGTCTCGCCATGGATGGCGTTGTCAATAAGATTCGGCAATTGCGATTGTGCATCGTGAACGGGAATCTGTTGCATGGTTGTTTTCCCTTTCAGCACGTTCCACCGTCGCTCATTATAGCAATCGCTCGCCTATTCCGCAATCACCGCATAGGCCGCGTCGATGTTGCCGAAGGGGGCGCTGACTTGGATGCCGGCGATGCGGGCGCGGATGCGGGCGACGGATTCGCGGGCGATCTCGATGCCGACGGCTAGTTGGCCTTCGCGGCTCTCTTGGGCGGCCATGCGCTCCATGATCGCGTCAGGCACGACCACGCCCGGCACTTCGTTCCGCATGAACGACGCGTTGCGATAGCTGACCAACGGCCAGATGCCGGCGATGATTGGAACGCCATAGCGTTCGACCTGATCCAACACGCGCAACAGCGCGTCAGGGTCGAACACCGGTTGCGTGATGGCGAACTCGGCGCCGGCTTCGACTTTCTGGCGGAAGCGGTCGAGCTCGCGCGTCTGATCGAGCGCGGTCGGATCGAGCCCGACGCCTATCACGGCAAACGTCGGCGGATCGATCGCCTGGCCGCCGAGGTCGATGCCGGTGTTCAGGCGGCGTTGGACGGCCGCCATGCCGATCGAGTCAGCGTCGAACACGCCCGTCGCGTGGGGATAGTCGCCGAGTTTTGGCGGGTCGCCGGTGACGAACAGGATGTTTCGGACGCCGCAGGCCGCGCAGGCCAACAGGTCGGCTTGCATGCCGATCAGGTTTCGGTCGCGGCAGCAGAAATGGAGGATCGGCTCGATGCCCGCCTGCAAGATGCGTTCGGCAGGGATCAACGACGACAATCTCGCACTGGCGCGCGGTCCGTCGGGGATGTTGATCGCGTTGACGCCGCGCTCGTGCAGTGTGGCGGCCTTTTCGACCATCGGGCGAAGGTCGTAACCGCGCGGCGGCAGCAATTCGACGGTCGTAATCCACTGGCGCGCGGCCAATCGAGCGCCAAGCTGCGATTTCTCGGCCAGGGGAGCGGCCTTTTTCGGTTCGACGCCCGAGACGGACGTGGTGACGTGCGAAATCGGCGAGACTTTCGCACGTTTCAACGCTTTGACCGACAGGACCACCTCGCGGATGTGCTCGGGCGTGGTGCCGCAACAGCCGCCGACGGCCGAGACGCCTAGGCCGACGAACCGCTTGGCATATTCCGCCAAATACTCGGGCGAACAGAGGTAGATCCGCCGGTTTTCGACTTCCTTGGGCATGCCGGCGTTCGGTTGCACGATCAGCGGCAGGTCGGTCAATCGGACGGCACGTTCGACCGCACCCAACAGCCCGTCGGGACCGACGCCGCAGTTCATTCCCCAGGCAATCGGCGTGGGAACGTCGGCCGGAAGCGGCGCGAGCATCCGTTCGACCGACTCGCCCGAGGCCGTCTCGCCGGCGCCGGTGATGGCGAACGACAGGACGAACGGCACTTCGGGAATGCGTCGCATGGCTGCGGCGCAGCGTTCGACCGAGGTGCGATTCGGCAACGTCTCGAACAGGATGAAATCGGCGCCGTTCTGGATGAGTCCCAGGGCTTGCTCGACGATCATGTCGTCGAAGATCGATTCGAACTGCGGCTGAATGGGAATCGGCCCGATCGAACCGGCCACGTAGACGGGTCGGTCGGACGAGTCGGCGACCTCGCGAGCCAGCCGCGCGCCGGCGCGGAGGATGTCGATCAGTTTTTCGGCCAAGGCGAACTTGCCCAAGGCCGCGCGGTTCGCGCCGAACGTGTTGGTCGTCAGGACGTCGGCCCCGGCGTCGCGATAGTCGGCGTGGATCTGCCGGATCAGTTTGGGATCGGAGAGGCAGAGCTCGTCGAACGATCGGTTGGTGAAGACGTGATGGCGATAGATTTCGGTGCCCATCGCGCCGTCGAAGACCAACACGCCCTGGGCCAGGGCTTCTTGGAATGGGTTGGAAAGCATATTGGGAACGAGTCCTTTCGTATTTTCGTTCGGAGATGGCGATATTTTTTGCTGGTCAGCCCTCACCCTAACCCTCTCCCAAAGGGAGAGGGGACTTTTTTTCCGCCAACACTCTCCCGACCAACCTTCGG
>JAEWUR010000760.1 GCA_023397045.1 Planctomycetota bacterium | reverse complement strand
GCCCTTGGCCTCAAGCGTTTCTCTTAGTGTCGCACCGGGGGGGACGGCGTAATCGGGTTGGTAAGGGTATTTTGTGGGCATGACTTATGTTTCCGTGGCAGTGGCGTTGTCGTCGTTAGTGGTAGTCGCCGATTCCGACGACTTCAATATGCTTTACTTTTGACCAATCCAAACCTCCATCTGGTTTTCGTGGCAATGGCGATTCCATTGGCTTGAAAGCCAGCCTGTCTGGATGCACAAGCGATACAGCAAGCAAGCCCTTTAGATTTTGCGTTAGCTCATGGCATTTTGCGCCCGGTAGCATCCTTATATCTTCAAGCGTGGCGGCGGCAGCCAATTCAGCAAGCCTCTGTTGGATAAGGTCTGCCATTCGTGGTCCATGCTCGCCACGTAGCTTCTTGGACGAATTACACAGCTTTTGGAGTTTGCTGTTGGCGAAGGATAGTTCCATGATCGGTCCCTTTGCCATATAATCTTACCTAATTGGTAAAGCGAATGCAACAGTTGCTGGGAAAAAATCTTTACCAGCAACGTAAATACTCATTGACATACTTGACCGCTCACGCATATAATGTGTGTATGAATACACTAACCCACGAAAAACGCTGTGCCGTTGTCCGATGTCTGGTTGATGGATGCTCGATCCGGGCCACCACGCGGATGACTGGAAGTCCACCGGGTCGGGGAGATCGTCGCCAAGATTGGCAAGAAGGCCGGGATCGTCGTTAGCAAGGCCGATGGTAAGTTTGCCAGCGCCCACGATCTGCGGCGAGCGTTTGGCACCCGATGGGCAAAACGGGTCATGCCGGCGGTTCTTCGGCGTCTCATGCGGCATCCCAACATTGCAACCACGATGGGGTACTATGTCGATCTGGACTCTGCGGAACTGGCCGACCAGCTATGGAAAGGCTGGGGAAAATGTGACAACACTATTGGCAACACACCAAAAAATGAGTCCGAAAACGAAGAAAGCCCGGCAACCGTAAGTGGTTATCGGGCTTTAGCTTAGCGAAGTGGACAGGGTGAGAGTCGCACTCACGACACGTGGATTTTCAGTCCACTGCTCTACTACCTGAGCTACCTGTCCTCGAAACGGGTTTGCATCGCCTCCAAGGCCTTGTTTGGCCGGTTGAAAGCGACGGAAGACTTTTTAGAATAGCATTCGAAACGGCGTCTGCCAAGCCCAGCCATGTGACAATCTTGCGATACCCCACCGTAATGGGGTTTTATATGGTTACGGCGTCCGGTTTCGGCCGAATTGCCAGAGCATGGCGTATTTGAGATACGTGTAGAACATGTTGTTCAGGCAGACGATCAGGCCGGCCGTGCCGTCGAGAAATCCGGCCCGAAGCAGATAGAGTTGCAAGAATCGGGCGAAGGGGCGAACGAGGATTCCGGCCAGCGTTGCGCGGCGTCCCGCGGCAAAGCGATCTTCGGCCCAAATGGTTGCGTACCGGACGTGCTTTTCTGAAAACAGTGCTAGCGACGTGCAGGTGTAGTGGAGCAGTTTGCCTTGCAGCATGCCGAGACGCCCGGCCGCCACGTCGAGTTGCTCGTGGCCCCTTGCCCGACCGTAGCGGCAGATGTCGCGACGGAACAGCCGCGTGATTTTCGAGCGATTCCAACCGCAATGGCGGATCAACTGGCCGAGGAAGAAGTTGTCGCGGCGCATGCAATAGGCGTCGCGCGCGGGATCGTCGTCGGCCAGCACTTTTCGGATCTCGTCGGCAAGCGTCTCGGTCAGGCGCTCGTCGGCGTCGACGATCAGCACCCAGGGATGGGATGCCTGGGGAATAGCCCAGTTCTTGAAGTTCGCGTAATCGATAAACTCTCGCTCGATGATGCGACAACCGCCGATCTCGCGGACGATTTGCAGCGTGTCGTCGGTCGACAGCGAGTCGGCCACCAGGATTTCGTCGGCCAGCGGCCGGACCGATTCGATGCAATCGCGGATGTTCTGCGATTCGTTTTTGCAGGGAATCAGGACGGTCAGCTTCTGCGCCATGGACTCTACCGCCTCGAAATGGGTCGCCGGGTCACATCGAGGCGGTCGGCTCGCACAAGAACGCGACAGTTCGGGCCGACACAGGCCAGGGAATCGCGCTCGATTGCCTTGAAACCGAGTTCCATCAGTTGGTCCGCGAGCGAATCGCATCGTTGGGGAGTCATGACGCCGAGCGATTGCAGCACCACGACGTCGGCGTTCGACTGTCGTGCCGAGTCGACGATATAGTCGTCGGCGTCGTCGTAGCGGAAGCTGGCGTACGTCTTGTTTCCGGCGTAAAAGCTGACCGGCCGCACGATGTCCCAAGGCGCCAGGATCATCGGCGGGCTGGAGTATTCATGTTTCAGCCAATGGCCGACGGCGTTGGCCGTGTGGCGGATATCATAGTTCGTTAGGACGTTGTGCGACACGTCGACGGCGCCCGGCAGCAAGACGAGAAACGAGGCGGCGGCCGTCGCGGACCGAAATCCGTTGGGTTGCCATCCGCGATTTTCGATGAACGTGCGAATACGAGCGGTCAGAGCCATCAGTCCAAGGGCGGCAAAGGGGGAGGCCATCAGAGCGATCGGCAGTGCGTATCGGGCGTTGATATTGCCTTGCAGATACCAATTCGACCAGGACTGGATCAGGATTCCGCAAATGGCCGCCATGGACGTGAGAAACAACGCCTGGTGGTCGCGACGGGACCATGTTCGCCGCCAACCCCAGATGCCGCCGAACATCAGCAAGGCGAACACCGGCGACAGGCCGCGGGTCATCGTCGGGAAGAATCGCCAGATGATTCGGCCAATACGCGGCGGCGCGACGGTTGCGTCGGTGACTTCCGGCGCCTTGCCGCCGAACAGGGATTCGATGCACGGGCGAATCCGTTCCAAAGGGCTGACTCGAATCATCGCCCAATCGGAATGACCGCTCAACCAGACGAGGTTGACCGCGAGGATCAGCAGGGGGAATACCGACAGGCACAGGATCATTCCAAACACGAGCTTGCGTCGCGCGGTTTTCAGGGCCAGCACTCGCCAGAAAGCCCAGACGAACAGCGGAATCAGCAATAGAATTCCCTCGATTCGCGTCAGCGCGGCCAACGTGATGGCGGCGCCCGTCGCGACGAAATACCCGTATCGAACTTCGGTCACCGCCCGCCACATCGCGTAGATCGCGAATGTGAAGAAGAACCAAAACGTCGGGTCGCGCATCAACTCGGGGCTTTCCGTGATGAACTTCGGGTGGACGATATACAGCAGGCACGCGACCAGCGCCACGCGATCGTCGAATTGACGCCGAATCCAACCCCAGAGCGGAAGCACGACGAGGCTTGAAATGACGACGCCCCAGGTGATGGCGGCCGTCTCCCAATCGATGCCGAGACGATGAAAAACCGTCAGAAGGACTGGGTAAATGTTGATGCCGCCCTCCCAGAGCGCATCGCGGTAGTTGCCGGCTTCGAGGGCTTGCGCGGCGTTGACATAATTCACTCCGTCGCCGGCGATGCAAGGGATGAAGACGGCGACGATAGCACGTGGGACGAGACAAAGCAGCACCAACGCCAGCAAGAGCCGGTATCTCGGCTCGTAGGCGATTTGCTCAGGTTGCGGACCGGCGAGATGGTTTGGAAAATCTGCCGGAGCTGCGTCGAACGATGAGATGTATGTCATAGCTATACTACTAATCCCAAAGATCGTGAAGTGTTTAACAATGTTCAGCGACCAACGGGAGCGGGTCGAAGCTAGTCGAGCGGTAGCTCGTATTGGCTGGCGGCCCTGCCGCCCTATGACTTTCACCTGGGGACCGCGAGGTCGACTGTCCCCTCCTCTGATTTACCCAAGATGGCCGCGCAGTATACGCATCCTTAGTTTCACTGGCAATATCATTCGACTTGCGAAAATAGCGAAGGCAGGAGGGCTGGTTGGGGGCCCTTGTGGTCATCTTTGGGGCGGATGGACATTTGTTATAATGGGTTTTTGGGCTCTTCCGGTCTTAGGTGCAGAAGCCGAGAAATACGGCCTTCAGGCCGTTGACGATCTGGCGAAGCTCCGCGATGCTCCGGTCCGCCGCATCCGACGCCCGGTTCAAATCCAGTATCAACCGGTTCCAGAGCGTGCCGGAGGACTTCACCCCGTAGCAGCGCTTGGTAATTACCCGCGCCTTGTTGTTGATCCCTTCCACCGCAGCGCTGGTGTAACGGCCGTCGAAGTAGTTCAGGATACCTGTTTTCCAGTTGTCGTAGGTCGTCCAGAACTTGCTGAAGTCCAGCCCCAGCAATTCGGTCCGCGCGCGGAGTTCGGCCAACTGGTGTTCCGCCGTGGCCGCGTCTGGTGCGGTGTCGAAAATCTCTTTGAACCGCGCCCGTGTCTCATACACGTCCTTCAACATGGGCAAATCGACGAACAGCCGTTCCAATGCCTCGCGCTGCTCGGGCTTGAGGTCTTTCGGGTCGCGGCGGAACTCCCACATCAGCGAACGGAATTGCTTCTGCTCCGCCTTCGACAACTGCGCCTTGTACTTCCGCGTGGTTTTTTTTCCGCAACTCATCGACCACCTCGTTGAACTGCTTCGCCACGTGGAACCGGTCCACCACCAACCGGCTGTTCGGCAGTTGCTCGTCGCACACCGCGCCGTACACCTTGCCCATGTCCACGCGGTGCGTTTCCACCGCCTCACGCTGCTCGGGCGTCAATTTCCCCAGGCATTCGACGGCCGCCGCCGTGTCGCGCCCGCGCGCCACCGCCAGCACCTTCGGCGACTCCGGGTCGCTCAGGTCCGTCATCACCGTCACGTACAGCTTGTGCCGCTTCTTGAGGCTGATCTCGTCCATGCCCACGTGCTTGATGACGCGCGCCGGGTCAATCTGCTTGTCGTGCTTCAACTGGTTCTCGACGATCAGGGCCACCGTCTCGGCCGAGATGCCCAGCCGCGCCGCCACCTCTTCTTCGTTGCTGCCGATGAGCATCCGCAACACGTATTCCTCGAAGCGGTAGGTGTACATCACCTTCCTCCGCTTGAACGGCGCGAGGTGCTCCTGGCGGTGACCGCAGCGCGAGCAACGATGGAAGCAGGGCTGGAAGATGAGCCAGCTCGGCTGCCCCCACAGTTCCAGGTCGCGGACCACATAAACCGTGCTCTTGTACTCGTAGGTGGACGGCGCTTCGTGGCCGCACTTCTCGCAACGGCAGAAGTCCGGCAGCGGGAACTTCACCTCGAAGCCATGCCCGTCGCCCGAGCGCTCGTATCCCAACAGTTCCACCCCCGACGGCAAATCCAATTCGACGTTGACGCGGACCATCCTTGGCCTCCTCGGTTTGCGGAGTCGTAGCGGTCCGGGCCAACAACCGCGCTGGCACGACCGCTACGGACGGGCCAAGGTAACGTCGCAGCCGACCTCGGGCCAACAGCAACCTTCCAATCGGCGTGCGGACAGCAAACCGACGGGACCTGCTCCCAGATAAGCACTTACGCTTGCGGTCCCTGCTGCCGCAAGTTCTTGGGGGGGGGGCATATTGACAGAAAGTATGGTATTGCTATATTAACGGTATATTCAATTTCGCTCTGTGTTGAGGCAGCGACAGCCTGTAGCCCGCGCGTGTGTTCGCCGCGCCAAAACGGTCGGCGGGCGTTTCGAGAACGTGGGCTGTCTCCTTCGGTATAAACTCTGTCTCGCCGCGCACCCCTGCGCCACGATTTAAGGTTGGCGTGCGGACAAAAGAACAGTTTCTCTGGACCAGCAAGGCAAAGGGTATCCAACATGTTTACAGGAAACAGGTTTTCGAGAGCGCTCTTGACGGTGGCCGTGGCGGGTGGGTTCGCTCTTGGCGGTAACTCAGTGGGGCTGGCCGACACTTTCGCTGCGGGCACGGCGAATGAGTTTACCATCGACTTCGTGCCGATCTCGGGCGCTACGAACCCGAGTATCGGTTACGGCATCGTGAACTACGACTACCGCATGGGGACCTACGAAATCACCAACGACCAGTGGAACAAGTTCACGGCAAGCCTGGGCGTGCCCGTGACGGGCTACCCGTCCAGTGCTTACGACTACGACTTCAAAGACTGGGGTACGGGCACAACGAATGTCCCGACAAACTCCCTGAGTTGGTACGAGGCGGCGCAGTTCGTCAACTGGCTCAACACGAGCACGGGGCACCAGGCGGCCTACAAGTTCACCGGCACGCAGGGCACCAGCAACTATACCTTCGCCCCGTGGAGCGTCGGGGATGGCGGTTACGATGCCAGCAATCCGTATCGCAACTCCAGCGCCTATTACTTCCTGCCGACGGAAAACGAATGGGTGAAGGCGGCGTACTGGAACGGCACGTCGTTGCAGACCCTCGCGACGAAGGCGGGCGAGAGCCTGACGCAGGGCCACGGCACGGGGACGGGCTGGAACTACTACGACAACGGATATGCGACGAACCCTTATGGCCCGTGGAGCGTGGGGAGCGGCAGCCAGGAACTCAACGGCACCTACGACATGATGGGCAACAACTGGGAGTGGATGGAAAGCCCTTATTCAACCGGCGACTATGGCGCTGGTTCGTCGCGTGGCTTGCGGGGCGGCAATTGGTACAGCGCCTCCGGCAACTTGCAGTCCTCGTCCCGCGGCAACGGCATCGACCCGACGTACGAGGACGTCAACATAGGGTTCCGCGTGGCAAGTGTTCCTGAGCCCGGTAGCATCACCTTGTTGCTTTGCGTTGCCGCTGGCGGTCTGCTGTGGTGGAAACGCCGCAAGTAGCACCCTTTGTCCTTTATCCCTTTTACCCTTTACCTTTTTCGCCCGAGCGCAGCGAGGGCGCGCCAGTTATTTTTGAGAATTGCGTACTCATCGCGATGAGAAGATTGATGCCCCGGTCGTCTTGGTAAAATGGTACGATTGGACGAAGTGGGTATTGGAGCGAGTAGACGCCTTTCCGAAGAACCAGCGGTTCATCTTCGGGCAGCGTTTGGCGGACCGGTCCATACGCGTGCTGGAGATTCTGGTAGACGCAAGCTACCGGCCGCGCAAGAGTGAGTTACTGGGCGAAGCGAACCGACAAATCGAAGTGTTA
>JAEWUR010000721.1 GCA_023397045.1 Planctomycetota bacterium | reverse complement strand
GTTCGGAGAGGTCAAACGTACTTCGTGGTTTGTCAAATCTACGTCAGCCGAAACCCAACGTCGCGGCGGCCGACGCGACTCCGGACCGATGGCCGCTGGAGTGCGACTTATTCCCCTTCAAATACGCCGCAGGGGGGGCGTGAGAAACGTCGCATCGCGAACACGCCGTTGATCGGCGACCTATCCTTGTAACAGCCCCGGATCGTTACCTCTCATTCAGACGGGTTTACGATGAAAATAAAAAAGCTGCTGGTGTTGGCCGTATTCCTCATCATGGTGTCTTCCGGGATACCGTTTGCCAATTCCGCCACCACGTTGCCAAAGACGGTTCGCATCGGCATCGATATCCGCCGGGACTACGAATCGAGCCTGAACTTCTGGTCGCCGGTCGCCGATCTTCTCGCACGGTTCCTGCCGGATTATCGTTTTGTAATCGTTCCGATGGCCTCACACCAAGACATGGTGCGTCTGCTGGAGTCGGGCAATCTTCAATTCGTCGTCTTGAACCCTGCATTGGAACTGGTGGCCGAGGACCGTTTTGGCGTCGTGCCGATGGCAACGATCGTCATGTCGATGCCCGACGGCCCAAGCGAAGTCGCGACACCGACGGCGTTCCGTGGCGCAATCATCCGCCGTGCCGACCGAAAGGACCTGAACGTCATTGAAGACCTCCGCGGACGACGCGTTGTCGCGATCAAGCCGTGGTCTCTGACGGGCTGGATCGCACAATGGGGCCTTCTTGCAAACCACGGCATTGAGCCTCAACGAGATCTCTCGATGGTGTCGTTCGTCGGTACGGACAAGGAAGTCATCGAAAACGTGCTCAACGGCGGTTTTGACGCGGGCGCCCTGAATGCCGAGATACTCTTCGCCGACGCAAAAACGAGACAGATACCCGAAGGATCGCTTGCCGTCTTCGATCGGCAGGGACATGCCGTACCGCTGGAACCGGGCGTTTACGTGGCGTCGACAAGCGGCTACCCCGGCTACTTCTTCTCGAAGGTTGAGGGGACGCCCGACGCCTTGGCGAAAAAGGTCACCGACACTCTGCTGCGCGAGATGTTCGTCACCGACTTCGAGGGCACCTCGGCCACGGTTCATTGCATCTTGCCAAGCAATACCAGCAAGGTCCGGCAACTGCTGGGTCGTCTGATGGGACCGGATTTTGCCGAATCGTCAGGCTACCCGTTGCCGTATGAGTTTCCTTGGTGGTTCTATCCGTCCATTTTTGTCGCAAGCGTCGTTCTGTTGGCGACCGTCGCATTGTTGGTGATTCGCCATCGTTACGTTCGCCGCGACGATATGTTGCGAGACGACCTCGAAGCCACACAACGAGAATTGACCGAAGTCCGCGCGGAGCGTCAGCGGGTGGACACCATCTTGGCTCTCGCAGGTTGCGGGATCGACATCGTTGATGGGAACAACCGCATCGTCTATGCCGATTCCGCCATCGAACGCAAATATGGCGATTGGCGTGGGAAAAACTGCCACGGATACTACTGCGATTCGGACGAGCCGTGTCCCGGCTGTAGAAAGCCCGGGCCAAGCGACGATTTGCATCCGGCGATGCTCGATCTTGACGGCGTCGATCCCAGAGCCGATGACGACCCGCATGCCAAGGTACATCTGATCGACGGTATGGCAACGCGGATGATCGGGGTTCCGTTTCGTGATGAAACCGGCCGTTGGCTTTATGCGAGAATTCACATTCCGCTGGCAATGGCCACCGATTCGGCGAGCGATTCTGACCAGAATCTGGTCAGTCTTCAGCACGGTTGATGTTTGCGCGGTGCGTGAGCCGAGGCCGAGCAACGGAAGACCGGTCGATGAACCACTGAACCCTATCCTTCTGTATCGATCGACCGCTTTCCCGTTCAATAGTCGCCGGGATTCAAGCCGTCGGCGATCCAACCGAGCCGCTGCCACGTGCCCGGTGGATTGGTCGCCCCCGAACCGCTAAGAGGAGGCGAGTCGCTATTGACGCTGTCCGAAATAAAGTGGACGCTGCCGTCGCAAAACAGTGCATCAACACCGCCCGGATGACGGCTGCGCGAGATGGCGTAGTTGTCGCCGCAGAAATATCCGCCGGCGCCGCCGGTGCAATTACTGACGCGGGGCAGGTTCATGGCAGGCTCGTTCGGCGTATCGGTAAGCGTGTAGGCGTCACAGATCCAGTCGGCCGTCGGCGAGTTGGGACCGGCGGTGACGAACAACGTTTGGCAGCCGGCCCGGTTGGTATAGGGATTCCCCCGGGCGTCCTTCGAGTCAACGCCCTTGAGATACTCGGCGACGGCCACCGTGTTGCTCGTGCCGTCGGTGATCTCGGCAAGCTGCGTTCCAACGCCATATCGAAACACGCCGCGACGCGAGGGAACGTCGGCCGCGTATCCGTCGCTGTCGTTCAGGCCGGAGAAGATGCCGAGATAGTTGGTCTTGGGAAAATGGTACGTGTGAGAATAGAAGGTCGCCGCAAGGAACTGATTGTCGCCCAGGTGGTCGCTGGGGCATATCAGGTGCGACTGGCCCGCACTGTCCACCTTGTCCCAATCAGCCGTTTTCGTCGCGTCGACGAGAGACGTGTTAAATCGCGGACCGCACAACGCCTCGAAGTAGCCCTGCATCTCCAAATCGGGCAGCAGGAAATGGAGGAAGTAGGTCCACTCATAACCCCCGTTTACTGCCGGATTCGGATCGCCGAAACGCGCGTGCGCCATGATGCCCGGTGGAAACGCACCGTTTCTGGACTCGAAATTGAGCAGGGCAATTCCGATTTGCCGGAGATTGTTGCTGCATTGTGATTTTCGAGCGGCCTCGCGGGCTGCCTGAATGGCCGGCAACAACAACGCGATGAGGATGCCAATGATCGTGATCACGACCAATAATTCAACTAGGGTGAACGCTGCTCGACGGCAAGACTTCACCGCGGAGGAAGGCGAAGCAGGTCGATTTTCCACGAAGGACACGAAGAACACGAAGGGAGACAGATGTCGTTTCATGTCTTCGCGAGGTATTTCGTGTACTTCGTGGATCATTTGAGTCCTTTTCCCTTCTCTGCCTCGTCCCCGTCCTCTGCGGTGCGTTGTCGTCTTTTTTATCTTGTCTTTCGGTTTTTCCATGCGTAGACCATAGCCAGGAACGTGCCGATTGCGGCGAGCGCGACGGAACCCGGTTCCGGAACGTGATAGACCTCGAACTCGTCGATGCCGACGTACTGGCCGGGCACCGATCCCTCGATGAGAACGCGGACGCCCGTCACTCCCGAGATCGGAGGGAACTGATAGAGGTGCCGCCTCGCGCCGAAATCGTTCTCGAACCGGGCATCGATTTGCCCGAACGTGGTCCAGGCTGCGTCGGGGGTCAACAGGCTCGGTTCGGGATCGCACGTGTATTGGAACGTGTACATGCCTTGATAACGGTCGTTGAACGCACCGAGGTTGTCGCGGCCGATGGCGAGTGAGCCGATCGTGTAGGGCTTGTCAAACGCCACGCCCGCGAAACTGGCATCGCTGCCGGCAATCCAGGTGCTTCCGTTGCCCGCAACGCCGTCGTTCAGGCAGTCGACGTTGTGCTCGGGATATCCATCGATCACGTCTTTGGCGAAAGCGGTCGCGCCGCGTGACGCCGCGGCGATGTTTCCGACCGATGCCCGGCCGCCCACCTCTTCGATCGAAAGGTCCGGCTCGGGTATCTCGTACAGCTTTCGGAGGCTGGCCATCGGCAGCGTTGCGCTCGACGTGTAGTTGCGCACGCCGTCCGGCGAACCGTCGCCATGAACCCATTCGTACACGCCGCGTTGCTGATAGTTGTCGACCATGTCGATGACCGTCTGCTCGGCCAGTTGCGGATCGACCATTTGCAGGGCTTCGATGATCCAGCCCGTGCCAACACCCCAGAATCCGCCGTTCTGATACGTGCCGGGCGCGGGATCGGACCGCTCCCAGGCCATGCCGCCGGGCAGATGGCGAACTTGGCCGGCCTGGACGACTTCGCTGTAATGATCCTTGAGATACTGGGCGATTCGCATCGACTGCTCGGGCGTGGCCACGCCCAACTGAATGGCGAACGCCGAGCCCCAAATATCGGGCTGGTTGCACTGGACGGTGGCCGCGCGGAACAGCCCGGTAGTCTCGTCCCAGAACGTGTTCCGAATTGTCGCTGTTTCGGCGTCCGCCATCGTTCGCCAGGACGCCGCCTCGTCAGATCTCCCCGCCTCGTCAAGCAGATCGGCCAGTTGCCGGCTCGCCCGAACGTCGAGCAACGAACTGTAAAGCTCGTCGCCGCGCTTGTGAATGGCGTCGGTGAATCCGTAGGCGCAGCGGTCGAAATGGGTGTAGTCCATCCCAACGCTCGGATCGATGTGGATCAATCCGGTGGCCGGATTGCGCGGCGCGGCATTCATCGTTTTGACCAACGGGTCGATGATCTGGTTGAGCAATTCCGGCGATTTGATCTGCTGGTACGTCCGCCAGGCCACGTCGACGGTGAATTGCGAGCCGTCGGCCACGGGATTGATGCTTGCGTTGGCCAGCGGGCGGTAGTCGGGCGTGCCGTCGAACGCGATGTGATCGACGCCCGCGCCGTCGCTGCGCAGGGCGCCCACGAACGTCAGACAGGCGTCCTGCAATTCCTTCTTCGTGAACGCCTCGGGGCAACCCTCGACCTGATAGGCGTAGTCGCGGAGCCAAAAGGCATGGTAATGATCGCCCGCTTGCGGCGGGAACGCCGTCACGCCGTTCTCCATCGGCGTGGCTGCCGCGCGGACGAGTTCGGCGGCCCGCTGCTGCAACCAGATGCCGGCATCGCGGGCCGTCGGCGGCGCGGCAGAGCACAGCGCGGCCGTGGCCAGCAGCGCAGCGAGGGCGAAAACGTGGGATCGCGTGGAAAGGATGCTGAATCTCATGGGTGAAGGACCTTGTCGCGAAAAAGGGGACTCTCTTGGGAACGCATACGCAGGATACGGCAAACAGGGGATGGTGGAAGCAAGTGTGGTTCTTGGTTCCACCTCCCATGTTTTGCCTTCGGCCGCACGGCATCACTTGCGCCTGCGCCACGCATAGGCCAGGAGGCTGAACGCACTCGTTAATAATAAAAGTATGGCATTCGGTTCCGGTACCGAAGCGTTGAAATGGGCCAACACGTCGGATTCCGATAGCGCCCGATTGTAGACGGCCACGTCGCCGATGGTTCCGTCGAAGGGGTAGCCGCCGTCCCCATAGGCAAACGGCGCATGTTGCCCGATGGTGAAGGCATCGTTCGCGAGCAGATCGGCCGCCCAGACCACCGTCTGATCTTTGTTCGACACCCAGTCGCTGCCGTCGACGTGTGCGTACAGCGACGCCGATTGGGTGGTCGCGTCGTACGACAGTGCGGCATAAACGGCCTTGCCGATCGAGCCGGCCCCGAGGCTGAGGGCGACCGGATTGGCCCAAGACCGGCTTGAGTTCATCAGGTAAAGGGTATTCATATCGGTGCCGCCCACTGGGTCGCCGAATGTCAAGACCGGGCCGCTGTGGTCGCCGAGCGTGCCGTTGTCCGAGAAGATCGCGCCGGCCGGAGTCGCCGAGTTGCGGACGAACCAGCCTTCAATGGTCCAACTGCCGCTGAAGGCCGAGGCGATCCCGGCGCCAACGACATGGTTACCGTCCATCGTGCCGCCGCCGGGGTTGTTGAAGAGAGCCCCGGGCGATACGCCGCTGGGCAAGCCCGTTCCATCGACTTTCACCCCCGGCGTGTAGACTCCGTTGAGCGCCGCACCACCTGTCCCGAGGTTCACTGCCGAGGTCGCCCCGGCGACGTCATTGAGTCGCCAGTAGCCCACCGGATTGTCGGCAAGAATGGTTGTCATGTAGCCGGCTTCCCCAACCGCAGGCAACGACACGATCATGGCGGCCAATAATGCGATACGTTTCACTTGAACTCTCCTTCTAATGATTTGTCACAGAATGGTAAGAAAAAGACTGTCGAACGATGGCCCTTCTCTGCAAACGTCGCACACTCATGTTTTTGTGGACCGTTGTCTCCTTGGTTTCTGTTGCGGAAAGGTTGCGCCGCAACCTAGGTAGGGTCCGCCTCGCGGACCATTGTGGTGTTTTTTGATTTTTCGTGGCCCGCGGGGCGGACCCTACGTGCTGTTGCGGTTCAGTTGGCGATGTTCGTCTTCGTTTCGGGTTGCTTCTGTTTCGCGGTTGCATTCAGCTCCAGTCGGGGATCGCCGAAGACGACCCAATCCCAATAGAAGCTGTCGTCGCCGTCCGTGGTCATC
>JAEWUR010000242.1 GCA_023397045.1 Planctomycetota bacterium | reverse complement strand
TCACCCTAACCCTCTCCCAAAGGGAGAGGGGACCACGCGCATCATTGCACCAATCGGAGTTTCGGGTTGGTGATGATGTTTTCGAAGATCTGCCGCAGCACCTCTTCGTAGACGGTTGGATCGTCGGAGCCGCGCGGACACTGGCCGTCGGGATTGGCGGTCGCGCCCATTCGGGCGACGCGGTCCATAAAGTCGTAGTCGCAGCCGCGTCCGATGCCTGCCGCAAAGACGTACCATTTATCACCCTGCATCTGCGACGTCTGCATCAGAGCCGCGTTTTTCTCGGTAACGTTCAGGCCGGTCGTGACCCAGTTGTTCACCGTTGAGCCCGTGCTTGGATTGGTCCAGACGCTGGAGTTATTCGCGATGTAGTTGTTGATGATCGTCGACGTAACCGTGGAACGTTTTTCGTTGGGCATTCCGTCGGTCAACAGCACCACGACCTTGTTGGCGTTTTCTCGGCCGAGGCCGCCTTGGCTTTGGGGCTTGATGTGTTCGTAGGCCATATTCAAGCCGGCCTCGGTGCCGGTTCCTCCGTAGGCTTGGAATCGCGTACACACCTGCATTGCGCCGCTGTAATTGTCGCGGTTGGCCAGCGACCACTTGACCGCCCGGCTCGAAACGCTGTCGTAAGTGATGATCGACACCCAGTCTTTTTGCATCACGTCGGAGACCGAATTGTTCCGATCGCGGACAACTTGAATAGCGGCGATCAGTGCGCGGCGTGCGGCGTGGGTCGGCATCTCGCGTGGCGGGAATCGGAACAATTCGCCCGTCACGGTTTCATCGTGCTCCGGACACGGCGAAAGTTCACTTTCCAGCGAAAGCGGCGTATGGTATCCGTTGGCGACGGTATAATCGCGAGCCTTGTTCATCATGAACGTCATGTAGCTCAGATAGCCCAGTTTGTCCCAGTAGCAGGGAATGAAGCCATCCTGGCTGAAATCGCCGCTTCCGTAGCCGTCGTAAGTCCAATAGTTGTAATTGGCCGAAATGTCGGCGTCCAACGCCGGAGCCGCGTTCGGCATGAGCGCGGCGAGCTGAACTTCGATAACCCACGAAAGGGCCCTTTTTGTGCGTGTCGAATCGCTGAGATACGTAACGCCGTCCGCGTCCAGATAGTAAGTGTTCCAGTTAATTGTGACCCGCTTGCCAGTGTAGTAGGGGGAGGTTTTGTAGGCGTCCTCGCCGAGCTTGGTCTTAATGTTGGTGAGTTGTGTAGACCAGTAAGAAGATTTGCTGAGCCCGAGCGATTGGCCGGCATATTGTGCAATGCCCGGCTGGGCGCCGAATCCGAAATCGTCGTAAACGTTTTGGATCAGCGCGGAGGAACTGCTGCTCTCGCCGGGATTGGTGTCGAAGTTCATCGAACGCGACAGGTCGACGACGAAGCAGATGTCGCGAGGATTTACGGTCGCGATGGCCGACGCGCTTTGTTGCTGGGTGTGTCGCCCCAAAACCTTGGCGAAGAACAGCGGAGTCGATCCGCCGCTGTCGGGGCTTGTACGGACGGTGACGCGTACCGCGTTGCTGGCCGACTCGGTGGGCGTGAACGACCGGTCCGAGGCGTCCCACGTTCCGAATTGGATGTCATCAGCGTTTAATTGGATGGGACGGCCGGCAACGGTGTTTAGGTTTGCGAACTTTTGTGCCTCTTGCCGCAGGTCTTCGTCGGTGTGATTGGTGAGGGACGCGGCGGCCAAGGCGGCGGAATCGGCGGCGGTTTGCAGTTGGGTGCGCGCCAGGCTAAGGTAGCCGACGTCGACGGCAAACGCCACCATTCCAAGGAGAACGACCAACAGGACCGCCGAGAGGACCGCGATGACCCCGCGGCGAGAACCGCGTATTTTTTTGGAGTTCATTTTCATGACGCACCTATTTTCCCCGGCAGCGCGACATGCCGACGACGAGTCGTGGCGGCCGGCCAGCGCCGCTTTGTCAGAAAAGTGTTGTAGTCGCGACGGCGGCCTGGCGTCGTCACGCTACGAAATATCGAAAAACCAAGAGTTACCGAAAAGAAACTATTGGCACCTATAATTTTCCTATGTTGAAAACCAAGCCTTGTCAAACGAAACGGACTATAATTGGTTGAGCCAGACGGGCCCTGCGTCCAAACGGTGCGACATTGCAGGTAAATCCGCGGTCTGGTACAGTGGGGGTACCCTTCTATTGGGGGAAGATTCATGAGCGATTGGCCGACCATTTTCGAGAGCACGCCCGACGGATTGGGGCGAGTTCTGGCCGACGCATCCCCGCTGTTTGTTTGCCTGACCACGGCGCATGGAGAGGTTTTTCATTTGAATCCAGCCGGTCGCCGGCTGGTGGGCTTGGACGAGAACGAGCCGGCGGCGAATCTGAACTTGCGAGAGCTTTACGACGAGGCATCCTGGTCCGAATTGCGAGACACCGCCGGACCGGCCGTCAATCGAACCGGGGTCTGGCAGGGCCGCAGCCGATTGCGG
Source organism: Planctomycetota bacterium (assembly GCA_023397045.1). Lineage (GTDB taxonomy): Bacteria > Planctomycetota > Planctomycetia > Pirellulales > Thermoguttaceae > JAEWUR01. The sequence continues at coordinate 1,095 of JAEWUR010000242.1, read as the reverse complement.
CATGCCAAGACCGGAGAGTTTCAGGACGTCGAAACGTCGATGCACCGCGTCCGGTCGGACGAGGGGAATCGGCCGACGTGTCTGGCCATCCTGCACCGCCCGGTCGACGAGGGGAACCGGTTGCAACAGGCGCTCAGCGAGGCGCAGGCTCGAAAGCGCGCGATTCTCGAATCCTCGCTCGACCCGATCGTCACGATCAACCACCAGGGCATCATCACGGAGTTCAATAGGGCGGCCGAGCAGATTTTTGGGCACCCGCGCGAGAAGGTGCTTGGCACGCGGCCGTCGGACGTGCTGTTTCCGCCGTCGATGAGCGCGGGGCAGCAGGACCGGATCGATCGATATCTCGATCTTGGCGAAGGATCGCTGCTGGGGCGGCGCGTCGAGGTTACGGCGGTCCGCGCGAACGGCGAGACGTTCGATGCCGAGATGGCGATGACGATCAACCGCGAGGAGGGGATGCCGCTGCTGACGTTTTTCGTGCGCGACATCAGCCGACGCAAGAAGGCCGAACAGGAACAAGCACGGTATGCCGCCGAGTTGGAGCGGTCGAATCGCGAGTTGGAGCAATTCGCCTACGTGGCGTCGCACGATTTGCAGGAGCCGCTGCGAAAGATTCGCACGTTTGGCGACCGGCTGGTCATGCTTTGCGGCAGCCAGTTCGACGAGGCCGCGACCGATTGCGTGCAGCGCATGCAGTCGGCCGCCGAGCGGATGCAATCGCTAATCGACGGGCTGCTTTCGCTTTCGCGCGTGACGACCCAGGGGCAGCGCTTCGTGCCGGTCGATTTGTCGCAGGTGGTGCGTGAAGTCGTATCGGATCTCGAAGCGCAAATCGAGCGTCAGAATGGCCGGGTCGAGGTCGGCCGGTTGCCGACGATTCAGGCCGATCCGCTTCAGATGCGACAACTGTTCCAGAATCTGATCACCAACGGGCTGAAGTTTCATCGGGTCGAGGAGCCGCCGGTCGTGAAGATCGAGGGCAAGTTCGTTCAAGATCGGCGTCAACGGATTTCGGGGCGGCCGGTGGTCGAGGAGCAATGCCGTATCGTCGTCGAGGACAATGGCATCGGATTCGAGGAGAAATATCAGGCC
>JAEWUR010000683.1 GCA_023397045.1 Planctomycetota bacterium | reverse complement strand
CCCCTTGGTCGCCCTGGTGTCACGAGTCATGCGACGCCCTGTAACGCATCGTGAACTAATGGGAAACGACTAAGTTTACCAGATGGCCTGGGAGTATGACAAGTGGAAATGGCGTGGAAAAGCAAGTCGCCTTCCCCCCATTCCTACTCCTCTTCTTCCTCTTTCATCTGGGCCTTGGCGATGATTTCCTGGGTGACGTTGCCCGGCACAACGTCGTAATGGCTGAATTCGAGCGTGTAGCTGCCGCGTCCGCCCGTGATGCTGGACAGGCTGCGGGCGTAGGTGGTCACCTCGGCCAGCGGCACCTCGGCCAGGACGGTCTGGAGATCGCCGCCGGCGGAATCCATGCTCAACACGCGGCCGCGACGGCCGGACATGTCGCTGTTGATGTCGCCGACGTTGCCCATGGGCACCGTGACCTCGATCCGAACAATCGGCTCCAACAGAGCGGGCTTCGCCTGCTGGAAAACGTTGCGGAAGGCCATCGAGGCGGCCGTCTTGAACGCCTGCTCCGAGCTGTCGACCGGGTGGTGCTTGCCGAAATGGACCTCGATGCAGAGATTCTGCACTTTGTAGCCGGCGATGACGCCGCGTTCGAGTCGCTCACGGAAGCCTTTTTCGATGGCAGGCATGAAATTGCCGGGAATCGAACCGCCGACGACCGAATCGACCCACAGGAAGTTGTTGGCTTCGTCGTAGTGGGTGTCCTTGAGCGTGGGGAAACGGGACTTGTTGGCCCATTCCTCGACGTTCACGTCCTTGGGCAGCGGATACATGCGGATATGGACTTCGCCGAATTGCCCGCGACCGCCGGTCTGTTTCTTATGGCGATACATGCCCTCGGCGTTGGCCTGGACCGTTTCGCGATAGGGGATCTTCGGCTCGCGCGTCTCGACTTCGACCTTATCGCGGCGTTTCAGCCGTTCGCGGAGCACCTGGAGGTGCAACTCGCTCATGCCCGTGATGACCATTTCCTTAGTCTGGGCATCCAGATCGCGATGGAACGTGGAGTCTTCTTCGCAGATCTTCTGGAGTGCGCCGGAGAGTTTGCTTTCGTCGCCGCGACTCTTCGGCGTGGCCGCCAAGCCGACCATCGGCGTGGGGAACGGAATGACAGGCAGCGCCAATTCGCCCAACGACGATCCGGTGTGCAGGTCTTCGACTTTGGCGACCGCGACGATGTCGCCGGGCCCCGCTTCCTCAACCGCCGAGGTTTCCTCGGCTTGGACCTCCAGCAACGCGGTGAGCTTGACCGGCTTCCGCACGCCAACCACGGGAATGGTCGAATCCTTCTTCAACGTGCCCGAGAAAACGCGGATGAAATTGAGCTTCTGGACGAATGGGTCGATGCGGGTCTTGAAGACCTGGGCGACCAAGGGACCGGCGGCGTCGGCCTTCACGTCGACCTCTTCGCCCGCCTCGTTTTTCGCCTTCCGGACAATCGCGTCCGGCGGCAAGGCGCACATCGCCATGGCGTCGAGCATCTCGGTGAGTCCGACGCCCGTCTTGGCCGATACGCAGACGATCGGCGTGAGCGAACCCTGGGCAATGGCCTTGACGATCAACGTCGAGATTTCTTCGTCGGTCGGCGGCGTGCCCTCGAAATAGCGTTCCATCACGGCTTCGTCGGCTTCGATGATCGTCTCGAGCAGCGAATCGCTGATCTCCGACGGGTCGATCAGCGCGCCGTCGGTGTCGGCGGGCGGCTTCAGCGTGCTGGCAACGCCGCGGAATCCGGCGCCCTGGCCCAGCGGCACGTTCAGCAGTACGCACGACTTGCCAAACAACTCCTGAATGGCGTCGATCAGAGTGGTGAATTCGATGTTGTCGGCGTCCATGCGATTGACGACGATCATGCGTCCGATGCCCGCTTTTTTGGCTTCGAGGAAGACGCGGCGCGTGTTGACTTCGATGCCCGACTGGGCGTTGATCACGATGGCCGCCGTGTCGACACCCCGCATGGCCCCAATCGCCTGACCGATGAAGTCGGGATAGCCTGGGGTGTCCAGAAGATTGAAATGCTTCGCACCGTGATCGAAATGGACGAGGGTCGATTCGATCGTGTATTTGTGATGTTTCTCCTCTTCGTCGAAGTCGCAGATGCTCGTGCCATCATCGACGCTGGCCAAACGGTTGATCGTGCCCGTGCTGGTCAGAATCTTGTCGATTAACGTAGTCTTTCCGGCGGAACCGTGTCCACAGAAAACGATGTTGCGAATCTGCTCGACTGAATGCTTAGGCATGAAAAGGATCCTTCAATGATTCGGTTGCCATTTCGCGATGTGGAACGTCCGACGTGAGATCCCTGGTTTTGAATCGCAAATCTTACATTTCACATCTCGAATCCAAAAAGTTCACTTTCCGACCGCAGCGTCCATCGCTCCAGTCGTTTTTTATTCTCCTGCCGCAGCGGCGATCGCTTCAGGCAGGGTTATAGTGCCCTCGTACAACGCACGACCAATGATACACCCGGCCATCGGCACGACCGCCAACCGGGCGACGTCGTCGCGAGTCGTCACTCCGCCAGAGGCCACGACCGGCCAATCGACCGCCGCCTGCATCTCGGCCATCGCCGCCACGTTCGGACCGGTCATCATCCCGTCGGTGGCAATGTCCGTGTCTGTCTCTTATACACATCTCCGACCCCAC
>JAEWUR010000183.1 GCA_023397045.1 Planctomycetota bacterium | reverse complement strand
CCCCTCGGCGCTGCGTGACGGCGAGGGCGTAATCACCGAAGTGCTCGGCCCGCGCGGAAAGCCCGGCGTCGACACGCTCTCGATCATTCGCGAAATGAACCTGCCCGAGGAATTCGCCGACGATGCGCTCGATGAAGCCCGACGGGAGGTTGAGGCGTTCGACGAATCGGTCGGCCGGCGCACCGATTTCACCGGCGAGACGATCGTGACGATCGATCCGGTCGATGCGCGCGACTTTGACGACGCGATCTCGTTGGAAATGCTTCCGAACGGCAACTGGCGGCTGGGCGTTCACATCGCCGACGTGTCGCATTTCGTCCGACCTCGCACCGCGCTCGATCGTGAAGCGTTGGAGCGAGCCACGAGCGTCTATCTGCCCGACCGGGTGCTGCCGATGCTGCCCGAGTTGATCTCGAACGGACTGGCCAGCCTTCAGCCGGGCAAGGTGCGTTACACGAAGTCGGCCGTCATGGAGTTCACGCCCGAAGGGTTGCGCGTTTCGACCGAACTGCATTCGGCCGCCATCCGCAGCAGCAAACGCCTGACCTACGAACAGGTCGACGAGTTTCTGGCCGATCCCGCGGCGATGCAGCGAAAGCTCGGCGCGAAGGTCTGCGACCTGCTCGGTCGAATGCACACGCTGGCAATGACCCTGCGAAATCGCCGGCTGACGAACGGCGCGCTCGAGTTGACGATGCCCGAGGTCAAGGTCGACCTCGACCGCAACGGGCGAGTCTCCGGCGCGCACGTCGTCAAGAACACCGAGAGCCACCAGATGATCGAGGAGTTCATGCTGGCGGCCAACGAGGCCGTGGCCGAAACGCTTCGCGATCGCGGGCTGCATTTTCTGCGGCGCGTCCATCAGGCGCCCAGCCCCGCGAAAATCCAGGTGCTTAAGGAGTTCATGACCGAATTGGGCTATCCAACGAAGGATTTGCAGAGCCGCTTCGAACTGCAAAAACTCTTGACGGCCGCCGTCGGCCAGCCCGAACAACATGCCGTTCATTTCGCCGTTCTCCGTTCGCTCCAACGCGCCGTCTACAGCCCGAAGGAAGAGGGCCACTACGCCTTGGCCAGCGATTGCTACTGCCACTTCACCTCGCCGATTCGCCGCTATCCTGATCTGACCGTGCATCGGCTGGTCGAGGCGATTCTGACGAAAAACAAGCCTCGCAACGACTACGACGAACTGGTCACGCTCGGTCGGCACTGCTCCGATCGCGAGCAACGCGCCGAGACCGCCGAACGCGAGTTGACCAAGCTCAAGTTGCTGACGTACCTCAGCCAGCGGATCGGCGAGGAGATGGACGCCGTCGTGACGGGCGTCGAGAGCTTCGGCATTTTTGTGCAAGGGATCGAGCTTCCGGCCGAGGGACTGGTGCGCGTCGAGACGTTGAGCGACGATCACTATCGTTTCGATCGCGCCACGCACACCCTGTCCGGCCATCGCGCCGGCAACAGTTTTCGATTGGGCGATCTGCTTCGCGTGGCCGTCTCGCGCGTCGATCTCGAACGGCGCGAATTGGATTTCCGCGTGGTTCAACGCGAGGCGAAAAAACCGAAACGATCTGCGAAGAGCACGAAGGCCGCGAAGAAACAGCCAGCCAAGAAGACGAAGCCGGCCGGGCGGAAAAAGAAACGCAGTCGCCGCTAGCACTCACTCCGAAAAGAGCTTGGCTGGTTTTCTGAGCCCACAAAAAAACAGGAACACTGATTTTCACTAATCTTCACTAATTATTCTATTAGTGTCGATCAGCGAGGATTAGTGTTCCCTCGCAAATCATTCAACTTATTCTGACGGTTTTAGCTTTTGTGTGCCAGGGCGCCGTTCCGGACGCCGGTTGACGGTCATCTCGCCACGACGTATAAATAGATTGGCCGTCGCAAATCGCTCGGCCGCCCGCCTCCACCATTCCCGCCTAGGAAAGTTCTGCCATGAACCATCTCCGACACGCCGTTGCCTACTGCGCATTGGTTCTTTTCGCGTTCTCCGGAGAATGTTCTACAGCATCGGCTGCCGGGGACACGTTTCCGTTTCTGATTTCCTACGACGCGCCCGACAACGTGACGAACGTCTCGGCGTGGCTCGATGCACCGGCCGGCAAGCGCGGTTTCGTCCGCGCCGACAAGAACGTTTTCGCCACCGACGCGGGCCCAATCCGATTCTGGGGCACCAACTTCTGTTTTGAAGCGCCGTTCCCTTCGCATGAGCAGGCTGAACGCGTCGCCGCGCGCCTTGCACGGCTCGGAATCAATTGCGTCCGCTTCCACCACATGGATAACCATTCGATCTGGGGCGACAGTCCGAACAAGCTGACGATTGATCCCAAGCAACTTGAACGGCTCGACTATCTGATCTATCAGTTGAAATCGCACGGAATCTACGTGAACATCAACCTGCACGTCTCACGATGGTTCGATGTGGCCGAGGGATTCACCGATCGTGAACGTCGCCCGATGTTCGACAAGGGCCTCGACCAGTTCGAGCCGCGAATGATCGAACTTCAAAAACAATACGCCCGCGACTTGCTCACTCACGTCAATCCGTACACCAAGACGGCCTACACCGACGAGCCGGCCGTCGCAATGGTCGAAATCTCGAACGAGGACGGGCTGTTCCAGCAATGGGCCGACCGCCAGTTGGATTCGCTGCCCGAGCCATACGCGACCACATACCGCAAACTTTGGAATGCTTGGCTGCGAAAGAAATATGGCAACACCGAGGCGATTCAAGCGGCCTGGAGCGCCGGCTCGACCAACGAACTCGGCGCCGAGATGCTCCGGAACGGCAATTTCGCCAAACCGCTCGACGACGGCTGGAACGTCGAACGTGACGACGAGACGGGTGCCGACATTTCGCTCGAACCCGACACGCAAACCGACGGCGGCCGCATGGTCCGGATCACGGTGACCAAGCGGGGCCGCGCCTGGTGGAATCCGCAGTTGGCGCAAAGCGGCTTGAAGTTCAAGAAAGGCGAAACCTACACGCTCACCTTCCGACTGCGATGCGACCAGCGGCGATCGTTCAACGTCCTTTGCCAGATGGCCCACGAACCCTGGAAACACCTCGGCTTGGCCGCCTCGATTTACGCCGGCCCGGAATGGCAGGAATATCGCATTCCGTTCGTCGTGTTGGCCGACGACGACCGTGGCCGCATCACCTTTTCGCAATTCTACGAAGGCGCGACGTTTGAGCTGGCCGACGTCTCCCTCCGGCCCGGCGGAATCGTTGGCTTGGAGCCCGGCACCCGGGTGGAAGACGACACGGTCGCCCCGCTGCGCGGCATTGTCTCGACCTCACAGGCCGGCAAGGATTTCTGCGACTTCCTATGGGACACCGAACGCGGCTACTGGCTCGATATGTATCGCTTTCTGAAAGACGATTTGCACGTGAAGTCGCTGGTCTGCGGAACGCAGATCGGCTTCGGCGCGATCCACAATCAGGCCCCGCTCGACTTCATCGACAACCACGCCTATTGGCAACACCCCGAGTTTCCGCATCAGCCCTGGGACATGCGCGACTGGTACATCAAAGACATCGCGATGGTGAACAGTCCGGCCAGCACGTTGGCCTACCTCGCGATGGGTCGCGTGGCCGGCAAGCCGTACACGGTCACCGAATACAACCATCCCGCGCCGAATTCCTATGCCGCCGAGGGATTCCCGATGATCGCCTCGTTCGGCGCGTTCCAGGATTGGAGCGGCATCTTCTCGTTCGACTACTCGGTCGCCCGAGATTCGGAGCCGAAGCAGATTCCCGGTTTTTTTGAAATCGCCGGCGACACGGCAAAAATCGCGCACATGCCGGCCTGCTCGGCGATGTTCCTGCGCGGCGACGTGAAGGCCGACCCAAATCCGGCGATCTTCCGCTTCTCGCGCGAAGACGAGCGAAACCGGCTCTATGACACGCATTCCGGCTGGAGCCTGACGGCCCAGGCGCTTCTCGACGACCTGCAATACCCAGCGCTCCATGCGACGGCGCTCGACCTGAGCGATCCAAACCCCGGCGATGCGCCCCAAACGACCGGCGGCGAGGGCGCGAAGGCCTTGACCGCGGGGCGATTTGTCACGGCGACCGGTCAGATCTGCTGGGATATCGCGCAGAAGGACGCCGGCTACTACACCGTCGACACGGCGCGAAGCAAGCTGTTCACGGGCTTCGCGCGCGGACGCACGTTCTCGTTGGGCAATGTGACGCTTCAGATCGGGCCAACGCAACTCGATTGGGCCACGATCTCAATGACCGTGATCGACGGAGAAGGTTTCGACCGGCCCGGCCGTTTCCTGATCGCCGCGACCGGCGTCGTGCAAAACGAAGGGACGGAGCTCGAACAACTCGGCGACGAAAAAGTGACGCTTCGCGACCGCTGGGGACATGCCCCGGTCCTGTGCGAAGGTATTCCTGCCAAGATCACGTTGCCCGTTGCGGCGGCAAACGTCAAATGCTATCCACTGGACGAATCAGGCAACCGCCGCGAGCCCATGCCGGTCACGGCCGAAGCCGATCGCGCGCAGATCGACATCGGACCGCAATACAAAACCGTCTGGTACGAAGTCGACGTGCAACCGTGAAATCTGAACCTCCCCTCTCCCAATGGGAGAGGGGCCGGGGTCGAGGGCGGCCAAACCAATCGCCGATCAATTCTCACGCCTTCGACAACAACTGCAACACTTCCTGGGCGGCGGCAAGCTGGTCCTGCAAATCCTTCAGCCCGTCGCGTTCTTTCTCGATCACGGCGGCAGGCGCCCGTTGAACGAACGACTCGTTCGACAGCTTCTTTTCCTTGGCCGCAATGAAGCCTGCCAGCTTTTCGATCTCCTGCTTCTTCCGAGCGATCTCGGCCGCCACGTCAATCAGCCCGGCCAGATCGACGTACACATCCATGCCGGTCAGCGCGACGTGCGCGCTCAGCGGCGGCGCGGCCACGTCGGGCCCAAACCCGTCGACCACGGCGTTCGCCATCGAATCGAAGTAAGGAGCCATCGGTTGCAACAACTCGGCCACCGCCGGCTCGCAGCGAACCGAAAATCGAAGCGCCGTTTTCGGCGCGACGCCCTGCCGGGCGCGGATATCACGCACCCCGCGAAGGACCTCTTGAAACCTCGCGAACTGGGCCTCGATCTCCGCATCTTGCCGCGACGGATCGGCCTCCGGCCAAGGCGCTCGCATGATGCTTTCGGCGGCCGCCTCGACCCGATCGATGCCGCGCTCGGGCGCAAACTCGTTGAGCCGCTGCCAAACGTCTTCGGTCAAGAACGGAATCATCGGATGCAGCAGTCGCAGGAGCGCGTCGAGCGTGTGGGCCAGAACTCGCTGGGCCGTCATCCGTTGCAAATCGTCTTGCAGCCGGCCCTTAACCATCTCGACGTAAAAACTGCAAAACTCATCCCAAGCGAAGTCGTACAGCGTTCGCGCCGCATCGGCAAAGCGGTATTCGTCCAGCGCGTCGGTCACCTGCTCGGTCACGGTCGCCAGCCGGCTGAGCACCCAAGAGTCTTCGACCGCCAACTCGTCGTCAGCCACCATGCCGGCGTTAAACCCTTCGAGGTTCATCATCGCGAACCGCGAGGCATTCCACAATTTGTTGCAGAAGTTCCGCGCGAGCTCGAACCGATCGCTCACGACCGCGCCCCGAGGCAGTTCCTTGTCCTCGGGCTTCTCGGCCCATTGCGTCGAAAACGACTCGTTGCAATGCTTGCACTTGATCCGCGGCTTTGTGCGGTTCTCGCGGGTTTGCTCGATCAGTTTCTGGCAATGCGGACACTCGAACTCGACGGCCATCCGCACGTCCTGCGTCTCGGTCGTCAGATAGGCAAGGCCGAACCGGAGCGAGTCGGCCCCGAACTTCTCCATCACGTCGACCGGGTCGACGCCGTTGCCCTTGCTCTTCGACATGCCCTCGCCGTAGCCGTCCAAAATCTTCGGATGAATGAAGACATCGTGGAACGGCACCTCGCCGACGTTATGCAATCCGGTCAACACCATCCGCGCGACCCAAAGCGTAATGATGTCGCGGCTCGTAATCAGCACGCTCGTCGGATAATAATATTTCAACTCCGGCGTCTGGTCCGGCCACCCCAGCGTCGAATGCGGCCACAACGCCGAACTGAACCACGTGTCGAGAACGTCGGATTCTTGAACGTAACCCTCGGCTGCCAACTTGGCTTCGATCTCCGCGTTCTCTTGCCTCAGACACACGTAGCGGCACACCGTCCCGGCGTCGTCACACTGATCTTGAACGCAAACAAGTCCGGTCTTCTCTCCGGGCACCGACCGAAGGTTGGTCGGGAGAGGGCTGCTCGACGGGCCATCAGAACTCGAAAATTGAGAACCGGACAGACACGATCCGCCCTCACCCCCGGCCCCTCTCCCGCTTGCGGGCGAGGGGAGCATCTTGCTCCACACCGGAATCCGGTGTCCCCACCAAAGCTGCCGGCCGATGGGCCAGTCGCGCTTTTCGCTGAGCCAATCGAGATAGCCTTTGGCATAGCGTTCGGGATGGATCTTCACACGGCCGTCGGTCACGGCATCCATGGCCGATTGGGCCAACTCGTCCATGTTGACGAACCACTGGTCGGCCAGGTACGGCTCGATCGGCGTCTTCGAGCGGTCGCTGTGGGCCAGGTCGATCTCGCGGTCCTCGATTTCGACGACCAAACCCAACGCTTCGAGGTCGGCAACGACCGCCTCGCGAGCCTTTTTGACGACCAAACCGCGATATTTTTGCGGCACGTTGTCGTTCAGCGTGCCGTCGGGGTTCAAAATGTTGATCGCGCCAATGTCGAGGTGCCGCTGCCAAACGTCATAGTCATTTTGGTCATGCGCCGGTGTGATCTTCACACAGCCGGAGCCCAATTCAGGCTTCGCCCATTCGTCGGCGATCAACGGAATCTGCCGGCCGGTCAACGGCAGTTCCAACATCGTGCCGGCCAGGGCCATGTCGCGCAATTTTTCCAGCGCCGGAAGCATCTCGCGCTGCCGGATCTCGATCTGGTCGATTTGGGCCTGAATTTCCGGCTTTTCCTTGGCCGGGGCGTCGGCCAGACGACCGAGAAGCTCTTCCAGGGCCTTTCTTAACGCGCCGGCAGGGTCGGGATGCACTGCCACGGCCGTATCGCCCAGCATCGTCTCGGGCCGAGTCGTGGCGATCGTCACATGGGCAGGCTCGCCGGGCTTCGGATAGGCCACGGGATACGAGAAATGCCAAAAATGGCCCTTCACCGGCTCGTGAAAAACTTCGTCGTCGCTGACGG